>CAYIHP010000034.1:0-3264 GCA_964363175.1 uncultured Candidatus Saccharibacteria bacterium | reverse complement strand
AATGGCCGTCTCTCTCTTTCATTCGGTTTTGGTACGCTACAATATACTAACCTGGCGAATGAATGGTATTGTGTCGAACTTTTGGATTAGGAGGCAGACGCCTTTCGCGACAACCGATTGCCGTTCTCGTTGAGGACGGCTATTTTTATCTTTACAGGGTTTCGATTAATTTCTTTTTTAATTCTGGTAGATCGTTTTTACAGGTATTCCAAACAGTTTTTACTTCAACGTGCCAAGGTTCGTGTAGGAGTTGGTTTTGCAATTTACTGATATTATCAAACGGAATTTCTACGTGCTTTTCCTGAAAGGCTTTACTTAAGTTTGACGCAGCTTCGCCGACAATCAATACATTTCGTTCTACGGCAGCCTGTAAAAGCCTATTTCCGAAAAAAGCAAGAAAAACTTTGTTAACTAAATAATCTTCGATTGTTTCAATCGCTTGAATTATATCCTTGAGTAGAACTGAATCTGATCTCATTTTATTTTTGCTTTTCTTCCTCGTATCTGCGGATAACTCCGCGGACGATGCCTTGGATAGTTGGATTTTTGACGTAAATTGGTTTCATCTTTTTATTTGCCGGTTGTAAGCGGATTCGTGTTTTTTCTCTGTAGTATCTTTTGAGCGTTGCATTTTCATTATCCACCAGCGCAACTACCACATCTCCATTTTTCGGGTAAAAATTGCGTTCAATAATAACGTAATCGCCATTTAATATGCCGTCGTCTATCATAGACTCTCCGCGAACTTGCAATGCAAAGCAGTTTAAGTTTGGAAGCAGTTCGAGCGGAACAGTGATAGTTTCTCGCTCTTCAATTGCTTGTATTGGAGAGCCAGCCGCTATGAGACCCACGAGTGGAAGCTCAATGCCCTTGGTGAAGATATTTGATTTCTCTGTAAGTTCAACGGAGCGCATTTCACCGTTCTTTATTTTTAAATATCCTTTTGTTTTGAGTTGCTGTACATGAGCGTATGCCGTAGCTGGTGATTTAATTCCCATTGCTTTCATAATGTCTCGGTAGCTGGGCGCATAGTTGTGTGCCGCAAGAAACGCTTTAATTGCATCGAGTGTTTGACTTTGTTTTTTGCTCAAATCTGAGAGTGCCATACGAACAGTATACCAACAAACAGAAAAAAGAGTAAAAGGTTTTCCACACTGGGTATTGGCAAGCTCGCAGAAGTCCGTATTATAGAAGCATGCGAATTGTATTAGATACCAATGTGCTTATAGATGGATTTCAGGACGACTACTGTGCGGAGGCTAAGCTGATAGAAGCAGTGCGCAGTGGCGAGCTCATGGCAGTTGCAACAACGAAGGTGATGAAGGAATATCGCTTAATCCTAGCGCGGCTGATTGCGGACACGGATTATCGTAGAAACATAGAAGATTTTCTGTCTATGCTTGACCACACAGAACCGGAATATGTGGATGTAACACTAGATGACGAGGAAGATATGAAATTTGTAGAAGCAGCTGTGGGTGGGGAGGCAGAAATGCTGGTAACCAGCGACAGACATCTTTTAGATGCAGGGGAGGCAGATGGGGTGCGCATTGTGACTCCCGAAGAAGCTATTGTTCGGTTTGAAGAAGAGAGTGGCACATCCAAAGAATGGCAAGGGTTTGTACATGGGTGGGGATTAGATGTTCACGACCACGAAAAGGGGGAATAACGTGTGAAGTATTTTTTTGGAATAAGTATCCTGTGCATGGCTTTGACATGTATTCGGGTTGCTTACGCAGCAGAGTCCACCACCCCGCCTTCGCAAAGTTACGGCGAGGCAAAGAGTGAAATAGACGCACAAATTGCTGAGCGCCAAAAGGAAATTGATGAAGTGAATAAAAAGATTGCAGAACTTAGTATAAAAAAAAGTGAGACACAGGAGGAAGCGCAAATAATTGCAATTGCGATAGAGCAGTTGCAAGCGCAGCTGAAAAAAGCAGAACGAGAACTGGCAAACACAAGAGCCAATATAACAAAAGTGAATATAACAACGCAGCAAACAACGCAGGAAATGCAGTTGCTTGAAAAGGATATAGCAAAAAAACGACAAGAATTAACTTCTTTAATCCGAACACTATATCAATACGAGTCGCAATCAATGATACGTATTTTTTTTACATCAGATAGTTTAAGCGATGTGCTCACGAAAAGAGAAGAATACAAAACATTTCAAGAGCGGGCGGTTGGTGTAGTGAATAAAATGCATGAAAACGAAGACTCTCTGCAAACTAAAAAGAAAAGCTTAGAAGAACAAGCAGAGGACTTAAGCGCATTGCAAAAAATATTGGATGCACAAACGGACGATTTAGCTGAAAAGAAAGTAGTTCAAGCAAAATTTTTAGCAGAGAAAAAACAAAAACAATTAGTGTTTGAAAATCTCATTGCAGAGGCACGTGCGGCGCGGGAAGAAATCAACAAGCAGATTTTTACCTTACAAAGTGGGAAGGTGAATGTTTCACTCAAAACCGCAGTTGATATGGCGAAGTATGCAAGTTCCGTAACGGGTGTTCGCGGAGCAATTATTATGGCTGTTCTGAAAGTGGAGTCAGGCATTGGTGCCAATGTAGGAAACGGAGTATTTCCAGATAACATGCCCTATTCCAAAAATAGAGAAGCGTTTCTTCGAATAACACAAAAACTGGGATTAGACCCATATAAGACGGCAATTTCTCGCAGTGGTGCAATTGGCCCCGGGCAATTTATGCCGCTTACGTTTGAAGGACTAATGCCAAGGATTGAGCAACTGACGAAGAAGCCACTTGCAAACCCGTTTGAATTGTCTGATGCGTTTATGGCTACAGCAATTTTTCTTGCAGATAGGGGCGCTGCAAGTAGGGATAAAGAAGCAGAAGCTCTGCAACGATATGTGGGTGGTAACAGGTGGCAGGGGCAGTCATGGTATAGTGAGAAAGTTATGGCTGTTGCAAAAGAGTATGAATCTCAAGGCTTATAAAGCCTTGCCCGCCGGACTGGCGGGCGTCATTGCGGGTACCAGTGTTTTGTTAAATATCCTCCTTTGGATTATTGTTCTTGTGACGTTTCCAAAAAGTTCTCCAAACGCAATCCTCCACTATACTGCAGGAATTGGTATTGACTTCATAGGGAAGGGGTGGCAAATTATTACGCTCCCCAGCATAGGAGCTTTCTTAATTTGTGTAAATATGCTACTGGCGAGGTATATTAAGAGCACAAGCATAATCGCTTTTTGGATTCTTTGGATGAGCATGCCGTTGTTACAAATGTTGCTCCTTGGAACATACGGAA
>CAYIHP010000033.1:0-7521 GCA_964363175.1 uncultured Candidatus Saccharibacteria bacterium | reverse complement strand
CTAACGCCAGTGGTAGAAAGGGCACAAACCACAAGAAATACTGATTAAATGTTACTGTGTTAAACGCAAGAAATATGAGCATAATAGCGAGGCCGCTACTTGCTAACGATAGCTTTTTTCTATATGCAGCTATATAAATAAGCAACATCAAAAACGCCATGGGAAGCACACCGAATGATCCTTGAATTTTTAAGAGGGAAACAAGTGGAGTTGCGCCCATATTTGCTTCAGAGGTACGTGATGCAGAGAAAAGAAGTCCTTTTGCCACACTTTGAGGGTTATCGAGCAAAAAAGGAAATACGGTAAGGATTGGCAGTATCATCATAGTTAAAATAGACAGCGCTCCTGTTTTGAGTCGCTTCTCTTTTTCGGTATACACCCAAATCAAAATAAGATACAAAGGGGCTAAGAAAATTGCCACTTGCTTTGTAGCTATAGACAAGCCAAACAACAAGAGGGACCAAAACCGTTTCTTTTCAAAGAGAACTACTGAGGCAGTTAAGAAGAAGATTGCTAAAAAATCTACGTGCCCAACTCGAATTACATAAAGCGACCAGCGGTTGAACAACCAAAAGAACAATGCGAATACTGCCAGTTCATAGAGCTTTCTTCGATACAAAGACCAAAAAAGTATTACACTAGTTGCGATATAACAAAGTAAAAATATTGGCCGCCAAAAGGCTATCCAATCTTCAAAATCATCAAATCCGGCACGTATGGAAAAAGACGAAAGCCAATAAAACAACGGAAAGTGCCCTGGGTTTTTATGCTGAATACACGTGTCATCGAGCGCGCATTCGTACGGATTACCTCCACTTACAACCTGACCACCTCGAACCCAGTAGTAGTAAATATCTTCCCCTTCCGTTTTAGCAAGGTACAATTTTGTATAAAAAATAGAAAGCAAAGAACGTCTCTCAATTGTTTGCACCGCTCCGCGAATTCCAAACGATTCCTCTTCAGAAGCGTCGGGAATACGAAGTGAAACGCGATATGAAGTATCTCTAGTATCAATTTTCGAAAACGAAAAACGAAGCGTTCTATTTTCTTGATTATAAACTTCAGAAAATCGCTTTGCCTGCGAAAAGTCATCTACAGCATTCGCGCTACGAATATCATCAACAAACAGCTCAACAAACGTATCACTTTTTATAGCAGGCTCACCAGCAATCCAAAAAACAATACCCGTTGCAGTACGGGAAGGAGATAGTTGTATTTGCTGTGCAGACATGCCTCGAGAAACCGTAACCATTCCCGCATCCTCAGAATATTCTTCGCTATCTGCTGTTGGGTAGGGCAATGGCCACACTACAACAGCAAGTGAAAACAAGCTAACTGCGCATAAAAACAGAAAATCTTTTTTCATCACCCTGTGCATCATTCCATGAAACCAGAAAAGCGTGGAGTGTCAGAACCGGCAGTAAATTTTAATTTGCGAGGAATATATTTCTTTATGATTTCAAGTTCTTCGCTTTTTAAAATCATACAAACTATCACGTACACAATCATGCCACCCGCAAATGCTCCAATTAATTGCGTAGCAATTCCCCAAAAACGTTGCATGTCTACCACATATGCAATAGGAGTTTTCAATATTTGTGCCACCACTGCTGCCGCAAGTGTAGCTATCACTATTTTGAATGTACTTTTCAGTACCACCTTGTCGTCAAAACCATCTAAGTCCCAGTGTAATACCCCGAGTAAAATCGCAAGCTGAACGATGGCAGAAAAAGAAAATGCAATTGCCAATCCCTGCATTCCAAGCCAGTGCGAAAGCGGAAACGCAAGAACCATATTCAAGATAATACTAATAAGTGCAACGATAACGGGAGTCTTAGTATTTTGCCTTGCATAAAATGCACGGGTTAAAAGCGGGATGGTTGCTTGCGCAAAAATACTCATCACAAGAAATCCAAACGTGTCGTAGGTAATTGCCGTATCATCCCAACTAAATGCGCCATCCCCAAATAATACGCGGATAATTTGTGCTCGAAGCAAATAGAAGAGTGCAGAAATTGGTACTACAAAAAACATAATATGCCGAAACGATTTCGTTAATGTATGACGAAATGCAGCGAGTTGTTTCCGCGCTATTTGTTCTGAAAGAGTAGGGAATGCCGCTTGAGCAAATGCAATTCCAAAAATACCAATGGGAATATATTGCGCATTATTTGCAAGATGAAATGCGGCAATACTTCCTGAAAGGAGCGTAGAGCCCAGCACAGTCACAATCAGAAGATTTGTTTGCTGTACTGCGAGTGCAAATACGCGCGGTAGCATCATACTCCACAACTTCCTCCAATCTTCTTTGGATGATACTAAAACTGCCCTCCACCTAAAACCCACGCGTAATACGCTCGGAAATTGCACTACTACATGGAGCAGTGCACCAAACACAACTCCCCAGGCAAGCCCAGAAATTCCTACATAAGGAACAAAAAATACGGCGCCTGCAATAATCCCAAGATTATACAGGATAGGTGCAAGAGCGTATGCAAAAAACCGTTTGTATGAATTGAGAATTCCCGAAAATACAAAACTTACAGAAAGCAACAGTGGCTGCAGTGCCATAATTCGTGAAAGCTGTATGGTTAATGCAAGCTTTTCTCCAGAAAACCCAGGGGTAATTAACGAAACAAAAAAAGGAGTAAACAGCATAAATACAATACTCAAAAACCCTATGCAAAGCCCCATCATGTTCAAAACGGAAAGCGCAAAGCGATATGCTTCTTTTTTTCCATCTTTGCCTGCAACCATTTTTTCCGTAAACATCGGAATAAATGCAGCAGAAAGGGCGCCAATAACTATAAGATTAAAGATAATATCAGGAATACGAAATGCCGCAATAAATGCATCAAATGTATCGCCTGCGCCAAACAATGTAGTAAATGTTCTATCTCTAAGTAGTCCGATAATTCTACTCAAAAACGAGGAGGCGCCTATCATGAGCGCCGCCGATACAATAGATCCGTTTGCAGGGTATTTCATAATTATCGCTTTTCAAACACAATGCCTGGCACAATATCAGAAGTCAATTCGCCCCGATATACCACACTAAAATCGTTTTCAAGCGTCACTCCTGAATCGGGAACAGACTTTGCAATTTTCATCGTATTTGGGATTTCTATCGATGCACGCACGCTGCTCCTGTGTTGCCCAGATTGCTTTGCAAGTGAAAGTGCGTACGAAGACGCACTCTGCAAAGCGTTTGGCATATGAACTGCGTTGGGTATCTTATAGTGATACAACGTGACGGATGTTTGCCCCGGCTTTGTTATAATCCAGTTTGCAAAAAACGTGTACCCCGACTCACTCCCGATGACTGTTCCGTCTGCCACGCGTTGTTGTCCACCCTGCCACGCAACAACGTCAGAGTCTGCCTCAAGTTGCAGCTCTGATTCAGTAACTAAGGAGTGTGGTATATCAGATTCCGGGGTGAACCCTTTAGCTTCGAGAAGCTGCGCGCCATACGGCACAAGCGTGCGCTGATACATCACGTTGTCTTTTTCTGCAGGGTTGCCTTCTTCGCGATAATTGTAATCCAGTTTTTCTTCCGGTCCATGATGCGTTCTCCTCACCGTAAGCACCACATCAGCATCTCCATTTTCTGTAATAGTAGTTCTGTAATCTAGTTCTTGCTCCATAAATTGGTCGCTTTTATGTCCTCCAATATTTGCGTTATTAACCATAAGAAAGCCTTCTGCATTTTTTGGTAATGTACCAGCCCAGCCAAGTTCTGTTGCTTGTTCTTGTGTGTGTGTATCTGCAAAATAGAGGAGCAAATCCTTCTCACCCAAAGACTTCGTAAGGCCTTGGAGCGTCTTTAGCTTGCCACTTCCTTCTCCACCTTGAGTATTTGAAAATAACTTATTGAGTAGCAACGGCGTAAGATCTGATAGAAATGCTTTTGGCCTATTCAGCTTTCGATCATAATCATAGGTCACTTCTGCTTGGGTAACTTCCACAAAGTTTTCAGCCGTAACGGTCACATCATACTGAGGAACTTGTATGGGACCTGTTACTACTAAAAGATTTTGTATCACTTTTGGAGTCATCATAATAACCCCGTCTACCGTTGGACCACCTTCTTTTTCAAATAACTCTGCTGCTTTGCGAGCGCTCAGGCCGTAGTCAACAAACCAATTAGAATCACGCAAGTACCACCTGTTCACTATAGAGAGCAGCGGGTTTGGAGGTGCAAGAAACTTTTTTAATTGACCATCACCATCGTACACGCTTTTTATATCTATATTTTCAACTTTTCCACGAGATATATTTATGAGTCCAACTGTTCCAATAAACCCGCCTACCGGACGTAATTCATCGCTATTTGCAAACAATACAAGGTATTGTTTATCGTGCTCAACACCTAATAGAGAGAGAAGCGTTCCACTTTCTTCAACCAAACGGTGTAGCGTATGCTGCGCTCGAGGAATAATAATGCGAAGTTTTTCTATCTGCGCCGCAACATGTTCCGGCATTCCAATAGTCTTCACATCTTCGATTTTTTCTTGAGCTACATTCATCGCTTCCTCCGCATTTTCCAGATAAGGCTTGGCAGCCATAATAGCGTCCGTAAGGGAAGTATCTAGCGTAATAGTTAAAAATGGAGTAATTGCCCGAGACATATGAACTCCGGCATCTGAAAGCGCCACGCCTAAGTCGAGCATACTTTGTCCAGATTTTACTGTTCCCGTAACGTCTAACACTTGGAGAACGTTTTTTGATGCGGCAAGCGCTTCGTCCATATCAGCTTTTGCCGAGGTAAGCTCCTGTGCTGCTGCGGAAAATTGTCGCTCGCTTTCTGTAACATTCGTATTTGCAAGTGCTTGCTGGGCTTCAAGAACGTGATTAAATGCGTTTTCTGCCTTTGTTTGTATTGTGGACAATACGGCCGTTCCCCTCCCCGCACCTTGCAAGCTCCAGATAAATAATGAGGAACAAGCAAATCCAATCAGTAAGAAAAATGCGCTCACTGCCGTGCCTCGAGTGGGCATCGGCACACTCGATTTGGGCATTAAAATCTCTGCATGTATCGGAGTGAAGAGTTCGGTTTTTTCTTGGGTGGGGAAACTATATGCAATATCACGCTCTTGTATAAGAACTGGGTTTACGAATTTTTTTACGGGAGGATTTATTTTCTTCAGTTGCTCAACTACATGCTTTTTCTTGGCTCTTTGGTTTACGGGGCGGTTTATTGAAATGTCGGGTACTGGTGAAAGTGAAGGAGGTGAAAAACGATGGCGCGGCAGTGCGATGTTTTTCTCTGGCTTCGTTTCTATGTCTCGCGTCGTAAAATAAACGCTTGGTTTTTGAACATGCTTTTTCTTGAGCTGTTGTACCGGAGCTTTTTTGGGTGCTTTTTTCGTCGTCTTTTTCGGCGATCTGCGAAGCCTCGCCGGCAACTTCCAGTCAAAGCGAATGGTGTGGTCTTTTTTTGAAGGAGTTACATCATGCACTCTCCTATTGTAGCCTATTTACCGATTTTTGCTCGTCCACAAATCGTCCCACCACGCAGATGGAGATGTGGTATAGATTGCCTTCCCAAGTTCTTTAGCCCGCTTCAGCGTGAGCTCTTTGAGCTTTGCGTTCCCTGTCGCTTTTCCTTTTCCCTTGAGCCATACTGTTGCCTCCTTATTCCCCTGCCATTCATATTCTTTAAGCAAGAGGATTTGGTCGAGCAGATCAGCATTCTTGGCAATTTTCGCTTCTATGCTTTCTCTTTTCTCATATTCATCAATAAATTCCTTGAAATCTGAAAAAGGTAAACCATCCAGTTGCTCTTTATGCACTTCTTCTTCGAATATTTTTACATACCGCTTATGGATCCAATTTTGATCACCCGTTCTTACTTCTGCGAGGTCATGAAGCAATGCCATCATTACCGTTTTGTATGGATCTGCGCCTTCTTCCTTTGCAAGAATCCACGCGATTATGGCAACACGGTACGAATGCGAAGCAATGTTATCGGAATCATCGCCGGTTAAGAGCAGTTGGCGATGCATCCGAGGCAACTTCCGCATAGTCCCTATTTCAAACAAAAAATTCGCTATTCGTTTATATGCATTCATACAAAAAGCATACGCCGTCTGTTTAGTTATTCAAGCGCTTTTTCGTACACGCGGATATGTTCTTTTGCTGCTTGCTGCCATTGATATTGCTGCGCATGTTTTTTGCCGTACGTAGAAAGACTTTGAGCGTACACGGGGTCTTCCGAAATCTTTATCATCCCACGCGCAATATCTTCTACCGATTCTGGGTTTATATATTCTACTGCGTTTCCCAGCAATTCCGGCAAACTGGAACTGTTTGATGCGATAACCGGCGCCCCGCACATCATTGCTTCAATGGGTGGAAGCCCAAACCCTTCGTATAAACTAGGGAAAACAAACGCGGTGCTTTCTGCGTAGAGTGCCGGGAGTAATTCATGCGGAACAAACCCCGGAAACAAAACATCGCTCTGCAGAGCATGCTCTTGTACGTATGCAATAAGATTACTGTATCCGGGTACCGGCTTGCCCGTGATGACTAATGCTATTTCTGGAAACTGTTTGCGGACTATTTGAAATGCATCGAGTAATCGCACCAAGTTTTTATGACTCATCCATACACCAACAAATAGAAAAAATGGTCTATTGGTACCGATTAACAGTCGTACTTTTTGACAAGCTAGAAGAGAAATAGGCTCCGCAAATTCCGAGTCTACGCCTTCATATATAGTTGTAATTGGCGAACTGTTTCGAAATGGCAATTGTTGCATATCGTGCCTGGTTGCGTTTGAAACCGTAATCACATGACGAGCTTTTGCCACTGCATTTGCAAATACAACTTCATACCCCACTTGTTGCAACATTGACTGGCGTTTTTGACCAGGAAAAATAAACCGGGTTATGTCGTGAATGGTTACTACGTATGGTTTTCTATAAAAATACGGAACATTAAAATGTGTAAAATGCACAAGGTCAACATTGAGCCTATTTAACTGTAATAAAAATCGCGTTTGTTCTTTTAGGGAATAATACGACGGCTCAACGCCGACATACGACGTGGATCCCGGATCGGGGGCCGGTATAACAACGTTACGTTCCAGCTCTTTTTGAATTTCCGCTTCTTTGCCTTCCGGTACTAGCAAGGTAAACGTATGGCCAGAAGAATTCTGTAAATACTGAGATACAATATTTCGAATATACCTGCCAATTCCGGTCCAATAATACGCCCGGGCATCGATTGCTATTCTCATATTGTAATCATACAACCGATTCGAGTATCTTCACTGTTTCTTTTGCCGCGCGGTCCCATGAGTATTTTTCTCTGATTTCTTTTTGAATATGCATTGGGACACGAGTGGGTGATACGAGCATTTCTTCCAGAACAGCTGCAATTTGAGAAGTATTATACGGGTCAATGAGCGTTGCCCACGTACCAACCACTTCTGGAAGCGATGAATTAAACGAAGCAATAGCCGGCGTACCGTTAATCATTGCTTCAAGCGGTGGAAACCCAAACCCCTCATAAAAACTC
>CAYIHP010000032.1:0-7546 GCA_964363175.1 uncultured Candidatus Saccharibacteria bacterium | reverse complement strand
TCTTTTGTGAGCGCGCGCGTAGCTCAGTGGTAGAGCGCTTCCTCGACACGGAAGAGGTCGCTGGTTCGATTCCATTCGCACGCACATGCGCCTGATGTTCGACTGCGCCCCGCCGAAGCTCGCAAGCGTAGGGGGGTCCTTCTCGTGCGCACAAAGTAGTTCACCATTTTTTATTCAAACCCGAGAACCTCAACAGGATTTAACCACCCGGCCAGTTCTTCTTTTTGTTGTACATATCCACGTATATCGACCCCTAGGCTTATAGAGAGTCCAAAATGAAGATGTTTACGTTCGCCGTCTGTCTCTTGTGTTTCGCCATCCCCAAGAATACCGATTTTATTCCCCATTTTTACAGAGGTCCCTACAGTTGGCAATGATTTAGGATCCAGATGGCCATATATTGCTATAATTCTTTTGTCGCTAATTGTATGTTCTATTGCAATAACTCCGCCGTACCCTGTTGCCCGTTTTGATAGCACTACGGTTCCATCTGCGATTGCAGAAACTATAACGTCGCCTTGAACGTCGCCGTATTCTACATCTACTCCGGTGTGATAGCCGGTGAATCGCTCGGGCTGAACGGGCGAACTTTTTGGTGTAATAAATATGCCAAACGGTTTCTTTGTGATGCGTTGTTGAAACTCAGCAACGGGGGCTATTATTGAGCTACTTTTTGTAATAGTATCTCTTTGCTCGGGGGGTGTTGAAGTTTGTACAATGGAGATTTGTTGTGATGTAGACGATTGAAAATACAAAATAACTAGTGCGAGCAGTATTAACCCGGTTATTCCGATAAAAAACCAAATCTTTTTCATTGCATGCACTATATTATTCAAACCTTAGCGCTTCGATTGGGTTTTTGTTTGCCGCGCTGCGAGCCGGGTAGATGCCGAAGATGAGACCGATGGCACTGGATACCCCAACACCAAGTAAAATCGCACCTAGGGGCAATGTAAACGGCCAGGCGATGTTAAAATAGGTTTGTGCGATATAGCTTACGAGGGCAGCTAACGCTATTGCAATTGTAGTGCCGATTATTCCTCCTGTGCTGGTTAAAATGAGCGATTCTATGAGAAACTGAAGTAAAATATTTCGATTGGTTGCGCCGAGCGCCTTGCGAAGCCCAATTTCTTGCGTACGTTCTGTTACGGATACCAGCATAATGTTCATAATCCCAATTCCGGCGACCATGAGAGAGATAGAAGCTATTGCTACTAGGAATATGGTCAGTGTTTGAGTAACTGTTTTTACCGTTTCTATGACACTCGCCTGCGTTACCACAAAGAAATCATCTTTTTCCGGATCGGTAATGTTGTGCGTTTCGCGAAGCGTTGCTTCTATGTCTGTAACAACCGTATCAACGTCGGCAGACGGTTTGGCTCGTACAAAGAATTCATGAAAATAGTCTATGCCCAAGATAGTCTTTTGAGCAGTCGTGTATGGGATTAATGCAATCTCATCCACATTGAACGCACTCACCTGTCCTTTCGGAGGTAATATGCCGACTATTTGCAGCTTCTGCCCTTTTACGGTGAGAAATTCTCCCAACGCATCGGAATCTCCAAACAAGTCTTCTTTTACTTTGTTTCCAATCACAATAACTCGAGATGCTTGTTTTACATCGTCGGGCGTAAAAAATGAACCTCTGTCCGGATACACGTTAAAAACTTGTCCCAACGCTTCCGGCGTCCAGCCCAGAACGGTTCCTCGAAACAATGTATTTCCATGCGCGATGGCACCAGGAACCAGTACGGCAGGCGCAACGGATTCCAAATCCGGAACATTTACTTTTTTTAACAACGCATTTACGTCTCTTGCCCTAAGTGAATCCGATAAAATTGTTTCTGCTGCATCTGTTGGCCCTGTAGGCTGTCTGCCTGGTCGAACAATAATAGTATTTGCTCCGATACTTTGCACTTGGCTTAAGATAAGGTTCTGTGCTCCCTGACCAAGGGCAATAACTAAAACAATAGCCACTACCCCAATAACGATGCCCAAGATAGTAAGTATTGACCTACCCAAATGAGCACGAAGGGCTCGCAGTGATGTTTTTATTGTAGTAATGAGGTTCATTTGGCGTAATGTTCGTGTTTCTTGATTGATTGCTGGTCGCTCACAATGAGTCCATCCCCAATTGAGATAATCCGGTTTGCATAAGAGGCAGTGGATGTCTCGTGAGTTATAACAATAATCGTTTTCCCTTGTTTGTGGAGAGTGTCCAGCGTATCCATCACCGTTTTTCCCGTTTTGGAATCGAGATTACCCGTTGGTTCGTCTGCGAATAATACTTTCGGGTCATTTACTAATGCCCTGGCGATAGCCACGCGCTGTTTTTCTCCGCCCGAAAGCTGATGTGGAAGATGGCCCTGCCTGTGGCTTAAATCCACGTGCTCTAGCGCAATTTTTGCCTTGCTTACGTAGTCTTTTTTAGGAACAGAAGAGTAGTACAGTGGCAAGATGACATTTTCTAGCACACTGGTGCGTGCAAGTAAATGAAATGCTTGGAATACAAATCCGATTTTTTCATTTCGGGCAGAAGCCAATGCCTCGTCAGAAAGCAGCGCTGTATTTTCTCCCCCAAAAAAGTATGTACCGCTTGTTGGCCGGTCCAGAAGTCCGAGAATATGCAGGAGAGTTGATTTGCCAGATCCGCTGGGGCCCATAATAGAAACAAATTCTCCTTCTGCTATAGAAAAAGAAACTCCATGTAACACTTGTGCCAGCATGCCTTCTTCTCCGTACGCTTTCGTAACATTGTCTACATCGATTATGCCCATGAAATTATTACGGGGTTACGATAACGTCTCCTTCTGCAAGGCCAGAAGTTACTTCAACTAATCCGTCGGACCCAACTACCCCCGTTGTAATTTCAATTTCTTGAGGATCCTGATTGGCTCTTTGTTTAGGGACGAATTGCTTTTCTGATTTTGTAACAATTGCCCGTCGAGGTATGGCTATAACGTTCTCTTTTTTTTCTGCATGCACCACAATATTTGCCGTGATCCCCGACCGCAATGGGAGCGATGTATCGGATGTTCTTAAGGATACATGGAATGTTGGAACTCCTTCAATAAGTGTTGCTGCAGGATATATTTGTTCAAGAATAGCAGAGACTGGTCCACTTCTCGATATCGCATCAAACGTGACAGATGCGTCCATATGTTCTTTAAGTGCAAATGCATCTGTTTCTGGTACGTCCGCAGAAAGGCGAAGACTGTCGAGTGTTTCAATGCCGATGATTGTTTGCCCGACTGTCGCCAGTTCCCCTATTTCAATATTTTTTCTAGTAACCGTGCCATCAAATGGAGCTCGCATGATACTTTTGCTCGCCTTCACGCGTGCCAAGCTCTCAAGCGCGCTGAGTGATGATAATCCCGTATCTCCCTGTGCTGCTTGGAGCGCGCTTACATAATCTGCATATGCAACGTCTGCGGCGTGTTTTGCAGCCGTATTTGATGATGTGGTTGTTTTAAGGGCCGTCTCGAGCGCAGTTTTTGCGCTATTATATGCCGATTTGTTTGCAAGCACAGTAGAGTACGCGGAAAGAGCAATGGACGATTCTTCACCGCTCTCCTGCGATTTCTTTGCAAATACTTCACTTGATTGGTCGAGAGCATTTTTTGCATCTCGTACAGCTTGGCGTTTTTGCTCTAAGCTCTTCGTGTTTTCCGAAATAGTGTTTTGCGCAGCATCACTGGCTTTTTGCCACGTAAGGCGCCCCCCTACAGAAGTGCTCGCTTTGTCGGCATGTGCTTTCGCCAGTTCCAGCTCTACGCTTTGCGGGTCCAGAAGTGCGATTTTTTCACCTTTCTTTACGGTATCGCCCACAGAAACATATACATCTTTTACGATACCCGAGAGTTCAAAAGAAATATCAGCAGATTGTTCTCCCTCAACTATGCCGGTAAAAGAAATATCTTTTGTGACTGTTTGCCGGGACGCTGTTACCGTTCTAATCGGCTTTCCTGCTCGCCCTGCTTGGACACGCCAACCGATGAAGCCCAAAACAGAGAGTACGAGAATGCTGATGATGGTAATAATGATCCATTTTTTCATACTCCAATATAGTACCATAGGGCAGATAATTGCAAGGTACATTCGCTTTTTCGTAGAATATCCGTATACTTCACCAATATGTCAATATCTATCAAAATAGATGAAAGTTTATCGGGCCAAAGGATAGACGTGTTTTGCACGGCACATTTAGATAGTTTTTCACGTACTGTTGTACAAAAAGCCATTAAAGAAGAAAAAATACTCGTCAATGGGCTAGCGGTGAAAACGGGGTATATTTTGAAGCCAAGCGATATTCTTACCATTAATCTGGAAGTGTCTCATGAAGCGCAGGTGCCCACAGGGCTGGCCCCAGAGATCAAAATCCCAATTCTGTATGAAGATAGAGATGTAGTAGTTATAGACAAGCCTCCAGGCATCGCAGTGCATGCGGGGGTGGGTATACAGTCTGGAACAATAGCCGATTGGTTTCTTACTCGTTACCCAGATGCGAAAGGCGTGGGAGATTTTGGTAGGTTTGGTATTGTTCATCGGTTAGACAAAGACACGAGCGGAGTTATGATTTTGGCAAAAAATGAAACTGCCTTTACTCATTTGAAGAAACAATTTGAACTGCGAAGAGGGCGAAAAGAATATTTAGCTTTAGTGTTTGGTGTTCCTGGGGGCAAGGATGGGAGAATTACCAGGCCTATTGCCAGAAGCCGTCGCAACCCGATGCGCCGCGCAGTGGACGATGCAGGCAAAGATTCCGCAACGGAATGGGTTATTGAGAGAAGGTTTGGGAGTATGTACGCCCTGCTTCGCGTAATTCCCTTTACCGGACGCATGCACCAAATTCGAGTCCATCTCCATTTTCTTGGCTACCCTATTGTGGGAGATAGCCTGTATACGTTCAAACGCAAGCGTCAGCCGCAAGGAGTAAAGCGTCAGCTTCTGCATGCAGAACACTTAACGGTTTTATTACCGAATGAAAAACGAAAGACATTTACCGCGCCCTTAGCCGAAGACTTCCAAGAAGTGATTGCTAATCTTGAATATCACTAATGGCTGATAACGTATATAACGAATTGATTTCCGAGGGCTTTGAGCGCGTAGAGCGGGATGATCGCCTCTTGGACGTGTTTCCGAAGGAAGTACGAGAAAAAGGCATACAGCTATGGGATAGGTGGAATGCTGATACGGTAGAGATTGTGCGAGTTTATACGCAAGGCAAGAAAAAAAATACGAAGCATACGCTTAATCGAACTAGCGTTGAGACGTTGCTTCGTAGATACAAAAAATCCGAACTATAGTGCCTGCGCCGCGAAGCTCCGCATAGTGCGGAGCGAAGTGGTGCCCGGAGTGGGAGTCGAACCCACAAACCAGTGAAGGTCAAGGATTTTAAGTCCTCTGCGTAAACCATTCCGCCATCCGGGCAAATATTCAATTGTCTGAGGCCATGGCCGGGATCGAACCGACGTATGAGAGTTTTGCAAACTCTTGCCTTTCCGCTTGGCTACATGGCCACGCTTAGCGCGGCATCCATCACGCTCAGCGTGATGGCCGTCTCTATTTAATACCAAAAAAACGCGCGTTTGCATAGCAAAAACCCCCCAAGTGCGGGGCTTTCGTGGTCTTTACTCTGCAGGGGTTTCAGTTACTTCTTCTGCTTTTTCCTCTTCTTTCTTCGCTTTGCGTTCTTCTTCAATTGCTTTCTCTTCTGCTCGTTTTACCTTATCTGCTGCAAGTCGCTTTTTGTCAGAGTCTTCTTTTACATGACGTTGCATAGAAACCTCATCTTCTTTTACTCTGCGACGTCCTTCTTGTCTGAGGTAGTATAACTTAGACTTACGAACCTTTTGGCGTTTTACAATTTCGATATTTGTGATGAGTGGGCTGTAGAGAGGGAATACTCGTTCAACGCCAAATTTTCCTGTTTCTCTGCGAACAGTGAAAGACTTAGAGGGTCCGCTTCCATGGATAGCGATAACGGTGCCTTCAAATGCTTGAATACGAGACTTGTCCCCTTCAATAACCTTTGTTCCAACTCGAACAATGTCACCAGATCGGAGGATTGGTCTGTCGATGCCTTCTATTTGTTTGAGTTCAAATGCTCGTAGGTGATCCATAGGATACGGGTAATTCTACGTACCCTATGGGAAAAGTCAACTGGTATTTACCTATTGGACGATTTCGATCAAGGTAGTCCGGGTACCAAATGCTTGTGCTGCTGCAAGGGAGGGCATCCAGATATCAATAATCGGTATGTTATTGAACCTCTCGTTCATCCTATCTTTTACATCAAATACCTCATCTCCGATTCGTATTTTTGTGTGCATGGGGAGAAAGTTAGCTGCTATAATACCATGTCGTACTCGCTCTCCACTCGCAGTAATAAAGGGTGAGGCGTCTGTTTGTTCTGGCGAGGAAGAGTAGGCTGTTGCCGTTACTTCAATTATTTTCCCGTGGGAAAATTGTGCGGGCGATTGAAAGGTGTTTACAAATGCAAGGGCTGGAGCAGGGTATGCGTGTACGAGAACAATTGCTCCTATAAGGAATGAACCAATATGTTGAACAATAATAGTGTTTTTATGTTTGTTTTTCTTCCTCATTTGTTACATTCATTGTAGCACAAATTTGGTGTACGGTCAAAACAATAAAGCCCCCAGCTGGGGGCTTTATATGCAATCTTGTATGACTTAGAGCACTTCTACTCGAACTTTTCCAAGTCCACCTTTTATTCCGATTGCTTCTTTTGTTCCAATTGTAAGGTCAGCTACTCGGTTTCCGTATTTATCTTTGTAAAATCCACCAGTATCGGTAATTCGAACTACGACAGATTGTCCGTTTGCAAGGTTCGTAACTCGCGCATTGTACCCAACTAAGTGTTTTTTATCTGCACCAATTGCCATAGTGAGAGCGTTGTCATCGAGTACCTGACCATTTGCCATTACGAAGAGTGGATTACATCCTAAGCATCCTGCTTTGCTATAGTAGCTTGCAATACCTTCCATAACTACGTTACTACCAGAATATGTACGAGGTATTAATGTTTTACTTTTTATAGCTGTAACGGTAGTAACAGGAGAAGCATTGGCCATAACCGTACCAGATTGGTATGAATGAGACGTTTCAGTATTTTTAACAGGGGTTATATAGGGGCTAATTTCAGCAGGTAACTCAAATGCCATCGCCTTGTAGGGCATAATAACGATTGCGATAGCTATAATAGTATTTGTGAGGTGTTTGTGTCTCAAGATGTTGCTGTATTTCATAGAGCATCTTAGAGAATGAACGCCTCTTGTGAGTGAGGGGCTGCCAAAATTTGGGCAACTAAAAAGCCTGATAGAATGAGATCTATCAGGCGAAACGGATGACTATATCATACCTCTATAAAATAGTCAAGTATCATTTGGGCGTTTTGGTCAATGGGTACTAAAAATGCCCTTGTTAGGGCATTTTATTGCTACTCTAGAGGGATACTTATTTGTTCGAACTCCCCTTAAGCAGCTGATCTATTTTTGCTGCTAAAATGAAATCGTTCTCTGATAAG
>CAYIHP010000031.1:0-7591 GCA_964363175.1 uncultured Candidatus Saccharibacteria bacterium | reverse complement strand
TCCTCCCCTCGTATGAGGGGAGGCGAGGTGGGGTCGTATAGCGACGCACCACACCCCCTCTCGCTCCCCCTTATCCAAGGGGGAGAAATTCGCTTGCATTCTACTTCTTAACATCGTGTCCGCCAAACTGATTCCGCAATGCAGACACAATTTGTCCGGTGTAGCTTGGATTTTTTTCTGAATCAATACGAAACTGCAACGCGCCTTCTATAATAGGGACTGGTATACCAAGTTCTTGCGCAGCTTCTACCGTCCACTTCCCTTCGCCGCTATGAGAAGCAGAACCAGAAATATCGATGAGCTCTGTCGTGTGTTTTGCGTATGCTTCTTTTAACCAATGTACCAAGCGAGACTCAATAACACTGCCATTATTATACAGATGCGCAACACGCTCTAAATCGATTTCATCACGCCATTTTTTTAGCACACTAAACCCCTCGGCAATAGATTGCATCATGCCGTATTCAATCCCGTTGTGCACCATTTTAACAAAATGCCCCGCACCTATTTCTCCCATATAATCATATCCACCAGCTATAGCTAAATCAGAAAATAAGCCGATATGTTTTTTATATATAGCGTTATCTCCGCCAATCATAAGACAAGCACCTGCGCGCGCGCCGCTTGGGCCGCCACTTACCCCGACATCCAGAAAGTTTACACCTAGTTTTTTTAATTCCTCGCCTCTTCGAATAGAATCTTTGTAAAAAGAATTTCCACCATCTATTACGGTATCTCCTGGCTGCAGATGAGGAATAAGTTCTTTCAGAATAGAATCTACAACGCCATGCGGAACCATGAGCCACACCACGTGTGGCGCGCGATCCCCTCTCCCCAATTGGGGAGAGGGTAAGGGAGAGGGCTGGTTAGACGCAATAATGTTTTTTACTGAATCAACGATAATTGCACCAGCTGTTGAAGCCCTTCCCCTCGCATCCTCGTCTACGTCATACGCCGTCACATCCCACCCGTAATCGAGTAACCGTTCAACCATGTTCAGCCCCATTTTTCCGAGGCCTATGTAGCTAATATTTTTAGGTTGCGCGACGAGATTTTGTTCTCCCAAAATGGTATGCGACTCCGCACCAGATACATACTGCGTTAACGGAACAATGTTTTCTTCCCATGCCCGTATAATCGGATCAATAAATTTCCAACTTGCCGTAATTTCTTCCGTAGAAACAAACGATGTTTGGTTTCCTTCAATTGCATCTAGGAGCAGCTTGGCGTATGCATCGAGGAATTTTCCGGTTCCGAAAGACTGACTATAATCAAATGAAAATTGTTTTTCTTCAATAACAACTTCAGAACCTGGTTTCTTTGCCCAAAACGACATCGTTATTCCTTCATGCGGCTGCACTTCGTATCGCAATATATTAGTGAAATGTTGATTAGGAGGGCATAGGCAGGGTGTATGGTGGCGAAATTCTACCACAACTTCAACCTTTGCCCGTGACAAGGCCTTTCCGCTTTCCAAAATAATAGGAACGCCACGCCACTGCGAGAGGTTTAACCTGGATTCAATGCGGAAAAATGTCTCCGTTTGCGAATCTTTCTGTACACCAGCTTCTTGTTTGTACCCTTCATACTGCCCCCGCATTGTGTACTGAGAAATATCCGCAGCATCCATAGCTTCTAGAGAATCCAATACCTTTGCGCGAGCACTTCGGATAGAGTTTGCATCGAATTCAATTGGGTTATCCATAGTAAACAGCGCAAGCAATTGGAGCATGTGGTTTTGCCCAACGTCCCGCAAATGCCCTACCCCGTCATAAAACCCGCCTCTTCCGGAGATGCCGATGTTTTCATGAAGTTTGATATGAATACTTTTTATAGACCGCGCATTCCATGCTGGTTGTAAAAATACGTTGGAAAATCGAAACGCTAAAATATTCTGCACCGTATCTTTTCCTAAATAATGATCTATTCTATATACTTGTTCTTCTCGAAATAGCTTTCCGAGTAAGTTGTCGAGCGCCTCTGCCGTTTCTAAATCTTTTCCAAATGGTTTTTCAACAATTACTCGTGTCCAACCTTCTTCTTCACTACACGGAATAGTAAGGCCCGAAGAAGATAAGTTATTCAATATTCCTTCATAGTGCTCTGGGGCAACTGCAAGATGAAAAAGTTTATTTGCACATGTTCGCCACTGATCATCTTGTTTCCCCAACAATTCCGCCAAATTTTCATATGCTGAAGCATCCGTAAAATCCCCAGCTCTATAAGAAAAAATGCTGACGAACTCGTCAGCACCCGCCGAGTTGGCGGGGAGTGAATCTCCAATAATCTCTTTCACATACGCCCGAAATTCTTCGTCTGAAAGCTTTCTACGCGCAAAACCCACAATATGCATCATCTTCGGCAAATCGCCGTCTATAAACAGCCTATACAGCGCGGGTATTAACTTACGCTTTGTTAAATCGCCCGTAGCGCCAAAGATGGTAAAAATGGTCGGAAGCGTTGAGCTAGGTATATTTTGCATACAGGCATTGTATACCTATACCCAAATTTATCGAATTTCGTACGTAATAGTCACCGTTACGGAATTTTCTTGCGTACCCGGAAGTACTTCTGGTGGAGTTACGCTATCGCCCCCCACTGCCGATTTTGCTTCCATTGCATACGGATATGGACTACCATAGTTTTGTTGCGTTGAATAATTTTTAACTTTTCCTAGTCGAACTTGTAATGCTTTTGCAAGTTCTTCTGCTTTTTTCCGTGCGTTTGCTATTGCATCTTGTTCTGCCTCAAGCCCAGTTACCTGCGAATCATCCGAACTAAACGTAACGCCACCAATTTGATTTGCACCTGCCTTGGTTGCCTCAGCAATTACGCTGCCCGCTAAATCCCCGGGCTTGCTTACTTTATCCGTCTTACGAATAGTAACTTCTATTTGCTCACTACCTTCAAACCCGCGAAGCACCTGGTTTCTATTTCCAAAATCAATCGTTGGCGCACCAAGCATCACTGCGGGCTCCGCTGCGGAAGGTATAGCTTCCCCGTAACCATACGATGGCTGCACGGAAATATTCTGCGTTTTTATATCTTTCTCTTCTATACCAAGTTTTTTTATTGCAGCAACTACTGCATTTGTCTGCTTTGCAAGCATGTCAGTTGCCTGGGCTGCCGTTGGTTGTGGCTGTATTTGTACCCCAAGCGTCACGTGCGCAATATCAGGAACACTACTTACCTTGCCCGTTGCTTGCACCGTTAATACTTGGTCCTGATTTCGAATTGGCTCGCTACTTATATATTGCCCAAACGCATACAGTGCGCCCGCAACAATAACTGGTAAAAGAAATGGTGATGTATTCATACAAAAAGTATATCACATGGTACACTTACGCATAGATATGAAACTTGTAAAAATTGGTTTGGGGATAGGTGCGCTTGTTGCTCTGTTTGGCATCGGTGGTCTGTATGTGAACCGCCATGCAATAGAGCGCATAACACAACAAGCAATGCTTCCAGAAGCTGTCCCCTACGAAGCAAAACCAACCACAACTCCACAAAAAACTGCAGCAACTCTTGGCACGACGAAACCTTTACCCACCATCTCACCCGCAAAAACCACACTACCAAAAGAAGTGAATTTAGCAGTGCCATTTACCCCTCAAGCACCACACGCGAATTGGGATGATCCATACGGAGAATTGTGCGAAGAGGCAAGCGTGCTCATGGCAGTAAGCTACCTGCAACACAAAAAAATACCCAACGCAGCGTTTGCCAACTCAGCACTCCTTGCAATAAAAAATTTTGAAGAAAAACGATTTGGTTTTTACAAAGATACTACCGCAGAAGAAACTGCTATTATTTTACGCGAACATTTTTCATACAACAAAGTTGAAGTCAAGCAAAATCCAACCGTTACTGATATACAACAAGCTCTTGCACATGGGCGCGTGGTAATCGTACCTGTTGCGGGGAGAGAAATTGGCAATCCATACTTCCAAGTACCCGGCCCGCTCTACCACATGATTGTAGTAAAGGGGTACACATCAGCAGGCAAATTTATTACCCATGACCCTGGCACAAGGCATGGCGCAGATTACTTATACGATCAAACTGTTATCATGAACGCTATCCACGACTGGAGAGTCGACAGTAATATTTCTCTCGGAAAGAAAGTTGTTATTTTTGCCGGTTAAGTTGTTTCGTAAATAAAAGAAACAGCCCAACTGATTTCACTAAGCTTCCAAAGAAAAACCCAAGCGGCAATCCCGCAATTCCTATTGTTCCTATAAGCATGTACGCGCTGACACTGGCGATACCCAAACTAACTACACTAAACACAACTGGCGTTACTGTATCTTGCTTTGCATAAAACGCTCGCGCAAAGAGGTGGCTCAAAGATTCCGTGGGGATAGCTAAGCAAAACAGGCCTAACACAAAAGCTGTCTGAGTTACTGCGTTGGCATCAAATGCGCGACCGCCCAGCAATAACGCAACAAGGGGATGACGAATACTAAACATCAAAACAGCCGCCGCTGTACTGGTAAGGAGTATCGTACCCGCTATGCGACGAAAGACGGTGCGCAACTCTTCGCGAGAAGCTATTACGGCTTCTGCCAATACAGGAAATATGGCCGTAGACATCGCAATCCCAAGAATACTTACCGGTACACTTTGAAAATTACGCGCAAAATTCAACACGGTTATGGAACCTTCCGCAAGAAATGAAGCAAAAAAAGCAAACACCCAGAACGTAAGCATTTCAACGGGGTGGCCAATCATCTTAGGAAGCATCAATACGAACGTGCGTTTCATCTCCGGAGTTTCCCAGAATCTTGGAACAAAGGCCCATGTCCACCCTGAATACATCCCCCCTACAAATCGAACTCCAAAGTGAAACAAAGCTCCTAACACCGTCCCGTACGCAACGCCAATAATCCCAAATTTTGGAGCAAGTAAGACGGCTCCACTAATAATTCCAATGTTATACACAACCGGAGAAAGCCCATATGCAAAAAAACGTTTTTTTGCCACCAACATGGCTCCAAACGCATTTGAAGCAGCAAATAATAACGATGATACGGCAAGAATTCTCATCATATGCACAACTAACTGCCTTCCTGCCTCGTCAAGGCCAGGCGCCACAAAAAAACTTAATTGGGACGCAAATATTCCAATAAGTATGCCAATTAGAGCCATCACACTAACTGCAGACGTAAGTAAACTATTCATATATGCATACGCATCTTTTTTAGTTCGGGCATATAGCTGCGTAAACAGCGGCACAGCAGCCGCTGCAATGCCGCTTGCAACAAGCAAATTAAACAAAAAATCTGGAATTAAAAATGCTGCATTATAGCTATCCAAACTCACCGAAGCACCGAATGTTCTCGCCAGCGTCCTATCGCGCAAGAGACCCAACATATACGAAGCCATCGTCGTAGCCATGAGCACGGCGCTCCCTCGCGGGATAAATTTTGCTAGGGCAAACGTCATATACTGCCCCTACAGTATATCAGATGTGCAGAGGCGAATTCTCTACTGCCTCTATAATATCCGTCATCATTTTGACCGTTCGCACAGGGTATTTGCCCATTGCAGTTTCTCCGGAAAGCATTACTGCATCTGTATGGTCAAATACTGCGTTGGCAACATCAGAAACCTCTGCTCGTGTTGGACGTGGGTTATATTGCATACTTCCCATCATTTCCGTTGCAGTTATAACAAATTTTTGAGCAGCATTGCACTTCTTGATCATTTCTTTTTGACGAAGCGGAACAAGGTGCATTGGCGTTTCTAGTCCAAGATCTCCTCGCGCAACCATCACGGCATCGGTAGCCGCAAGAATTTCATCAAAGTTATCGAGTGCTTCTTGCATTTCTACTTTTACAACAATACCAGGCGTTTTCATACCTTGTGGCAAATACTTCGCAATAAGATCTTGCAACTCTTTCACATCTTGCGCACTGCGCACAAATGAAAGTGCAACAAAGTCCATTCCCTGTTGCAGGCCAAACTGTAAGTCTTTGTCATCTTTTTCCGTAATCGCTTCGGTAACAAGCGACACACCCGGAACATTAATTCCTTTATGCGACAAAAGTGTACCGCCAAGTGTTACTTTCCCGGTAATAACTGTTCCTTGCACTTCCACTGTTTCCAGTTCCATCGTTCCATCTGCAAGAAGTATTGCATCTCCTGGCTTTATTTCCGTAGCCATACGCGCATATGGGACAGGAATAATGCCCTCTGGTGCCTCTAGAACCCCCGTATGAACGGTGACAAGTTGCCCCTCACTCAGAACAATGCCTTCTTGAGGTAATTTGCCGATGCGGATCTTCGGACCCTGTAAATCAAGAAGAAGCTCAACTTCTTGCCCTGCAGCTTTTGCTGCTTCTCGTACCGTATTGAGCAATGCAACGTTGCTTTCATGCGTGCCATGAGAAAAATTAAAACGGGCAATATTCATACCATGTTCAATCATGCCTTTCAGTACTTCAAATGAAGAACTTGCTGGGCCAATCGTGCAAACTATTTTTGTCTTTTTCTGAGTCATAAAAGTACTTATACCTTACATAGAGCCAAATTGTCAAAAAATATTGGCAGTTTACTGTATATTGCGTACTATATATACTCATGAAGACATTTCCACGAAAACCAATTGTTCTTATAGTTCTGGACGGATGGGGTATTTTAGATACACCAGAAAATAATGCCATCGCTTTGGCCAACACTCCCTTTTATGACCATCTGTGGGACACCTACCCTCATGCAGTATTAGACGCCAGCGAAGAAAAAGTAGGACTACCTACAGGACAAATGGGAAATAGCGAAATAGGCCATATGACAATTGGAGCAGGGAAAATAATTGATACAGACTTGGTTCGTATTGCAAAGGCAATTAGAGACAAAACCTGGGATAAAAATCCTGCTTTTACAGAACTATTCGACCATGTGAAAAAACATAACTCCACACTCCATGTTCAGGGGCTGGTTAGCCCTGGTGGAGTACATAGCCATAGCGATCACTTATTTGCATTTTTAGAATCCGCAAAGAATGCGGGTATGAAGAACGTGGTCATTCATGCATTCACCGATGGGCGCGACACACCCCCACAAAGCGCAGCAAGTTACCTCAAAGAACTGGAAGATGTGATAGAAAAAGTGGGAATTGGCTTTATTGCAACGGCTAGTGGACGCTTTTACGCAATGGACAGAGATAATAATTGGGACAGGCTACAAAAAGCAGAAGATGCGATTTTTTCTTGCAAAGGGAAAATCTGCACACTAAAAAAACCATCTGAAGTGTTTCAGGATTTATACAAAGAAGGAATACTAGATGAACACACGGAGCCACACGTATTTCTCGATGAAAATGGAAAATCATACGGCGTTGAAGACAATGATGGCATATTTTTCTTTAACTTCAGATCAGATAGAGGCAGAATGTTATCAAAAAAAATCATTGAAAAAAGTCACGAAAAAAACTTATGCTTTGTTACGATGACACAGTATGATGCAACATTTACGTGCCGCGTTGCCTTCCCACCTATAGGAATAGACACAACACTCGCGGCAGAAGTTTCAAAAGCAGGATTAACCCAGGCACCCATCGCAGAACCTGAAAAGTATCCGCACGCAC
>CAYIHP010000030.1:7155-8019 GCA_964363175.1 uncultured Candidatus Saccharibacteria bacterium | reverse complement strand
CTTGGCGATACATCGTAAGAAGTGATGCGCCTACAAGCAACGTGCCTTGCGATACGTTAAATGGAGTAATAATCCTATCGCTCGCCTTAAAGAATGAGATTCCAGAAAGTTCATCGCGCCCAATTTTCCCCAGTTGAAATATGGCGCCATCCTCCCCTACTGCAACCACATGTTTTTCTTTAGTATCAGCGAGCGACATAATAATCCCATCATTTGTAAGGGCAAGCCCTGTGCCAAGCGCGGAAAGTGATTTTGTGTTTTCCTCTGCTATGAGAAATACTGACTTCCCATAAGAAGATACAATGTCTGACGCTAATTTACTTGGAGAGACGGTAACTTGTTGAGATACAGGAACAATGGTGCCATTACCATCAGACCTGAGTGGAAGCGGCTGCGCAAACATTCGTGAGCCTGCTATTCCTCCTCCAATTGCAACGCACAAAATCAAGAGAAAAATGAAGACAAGTGCGCTCAGCGGTAATCGAATTGTATTTGTAGGCATATATTCCCTTCTAGTATAGCCTACTTTATGACCAATATGCAGTTGTGGCAAGGATGAGTATTGCCACTACCCCCACAAGGCTATATTCCATAATAGAACGACGAGTCAAGGTTCGTTCAATGGAAAGAATAACCATCTGCGTAGCTATGTAATACAGGGCAACAATAAACCCTGCTTGCACAATAAAATGGAGCGGTAAAAATTGCAGAATCCATACCACTTGTGCAAGGGTGAAACTCAGAGTGAGAGATAGTATTCCAGCTTCTCCTGTTGTCTTGGTGTATCGAAGGAGAGATTGGAATGCCGTTAAAGTTATCAGCGGAAAAATAGATAAAACAACTTTTGGAGATGAAGAAGGCAGG
>CAYIHP010000030.1:0-7145 GCA_964363175.1 uncultured Candidatus Saccharibacteria bacterium | reverse complement strand
GGAAAAATAAGTGCCAGCGTAGTCCATACGGGAGTATAGAGTGTGTATCTCCAACCGATGGCGGGCGCAATGACTGCAAAAAGTACGGCAAGTGAAATAACCATATTCCATGTGGGGTATGCTTGTTTTGCGCCATGTTTTAAGATGGTGAAAAATAAAACTGCGCATATGAGAAAATACACATGCAAATATATGGTGAGCGGCAGATATATCGCAAGAGCAGCAAATCCGAGCGCGGCAAGCGCAGGCAAGATGGTCTGAGTTGGGTGAAATTGTTCTCCTTCTTCTGAGCGAATGAGGAAAATACCAATAATAAGAATTGCAAGAAAAATAAAGAACAAAAGAAAAAGCCATTGATGTATTACGAAAAGAAGCTCAAGGCCGATAAAGAGAAACAGCGAAAGCAGCACATAGTGGGACGACGGAAACAGATAGACGAGCGATTTTACCATTGGCCCAACACGAGTATTCATATGTTTGAAATTATTTCGGTAATCGGCTGATGTAATCTCCTGCGGAAAGTGCTGCAGAACACCCCTGCCCGGCTGCTACTACAATTTGTGCGTCTCTGATTGTGGTTACGTCCCCCGCTGCAAAAAATCCAGGTACGTTTGTGATTCCGTATCTGTCTGCAGGTATGGCACGGAGTGGATCTAGTTCAATCAAATCTTGAATAGGTGCAGTATTCGGAATTGCTCCAATAGTTACGAATATTCCTTGAACATTCAGTGTATGTTCGGTATTTGTTGTCGTATCTTTATACGTAAGCCCAGTTACAAGAGTATCCCCTGTTATGCTCAAGGTTTGCGTATTTGTAATAATAGTAACCTTTGGATCTTTGTCGAAATTCGACACCAAAATAGGGTCTGCAATCAGATGGTCCGTATCTTGCAAAAGATAAATTTTGTTCGCAATTTTTTGCAACATGATAACGGCCTCTGCACCAGAATTTCCTCCGCCGATAACTACAACATCTTTTCCTTCAAATAGCGGTGCATCGCATGTTGCGCAGTAGGTAACGCCAAGATTTTTAAATTCCTTTTCTCCCGGAACATTGAGCATTCTTGGGTGCCTTCCCGCGGTGTATATAACCGTTTTACTTTTGAATTCTTTCCCATCTTCTGTAGTTGTTACGAAAACGTCGCGCACCCCCTCCAGCTCCCCCTTGGTAAGGGGGAGAGACGTTTTCGTAATACTCACTACTTTCCCTAAAACCGTTTGCACCATATCACTATGATCTTTCACATGTTCTATCATTTTATCTGCAAGTGCGTTGCCATCTGTTTTTCTATCCCCTATCCAATTTTCAATATCACCAGAATTTCGCATTTCTCCACCAGGAAGTTCGCCAATAAGTGCAACGCTCAGTTGTTTGCGCGCAGCATACAGTGCAGCAGTCATGCCCGCAGGGCCATAACCGACAATAACGATGTCGAATATATCATTCATAGTGTGATGTGCAATGCTGCTGCTAATGCATCTTTATTAAATCCAATAATAGTTGTTGCGTTCACTCCTTCGCCAATTATAGTAACAGGAACTCCCATTTGGCCAGATTTTTCGATCATTTCGCGGGCCTTTTCTTTGTCTGCTCCTACGTCTATCTCTTGGAACTTGAGCTTATGTTCCGTAAGAAGGGCTTTCGTAGCTTTACAATATCCACAAGTTTTGGTGGTGTATATAGTGATGGGTTTTGTCGACATGGGCTTAAGTGTACCGTGGACGACGCTCAAATGCCATGATAAATTGCCTGTATGGCAAAAAAACTCGTTGTAGTGGGGTTGGGGTATGTTGGGCTTCCGCTTGCTCTCCGTGCACGAAGCAAGGGTCTTGAGGTTGTTGGGTTTGATGTGGACGCTGAAAAAGTGAAAAAACTTACATCCGGAATCGCGCCTTTTGAAGATACGTATGTAACGGAGGAACTAGCAAAGGCATCACTGGCAGCTACGGTAAAACCTGAAATTGTTGGTGATGCTGATGTAATAGTTGTTGCTGTGCCAACTCCAGTGACGCATGAAAATATGCCAGACTTAACTCCTCTTACGTCTTCAATTGAGTCAATTTTGCCTTACTTTAGAAATAACCAACTGCTTTCGATTGAATCAACGATTAATCCAGGAGTGATGCTTGAAGTGGTGGTGCCTATTTTAGAAAAACGTCCTGAACTTAATCTCCACATTGTTCATTGCCCAGAACGAGTAAACCCCGGAGATGAAAAATGGTCTGTAAGAAACATTCCTCGGGTAATTGGCGGTACAACAAAAGAGGCAACCAGGCTTGGCAAAGAATTTTACGAAAGCATTTTAGATGCACCAGTGAAAGCGATGGGTTCTGTAACTGAAGCGGAAGCAGTAAAGATTTTAGAAAACACATTTCGGGATATTAACATCGCGTTTGTAAATGAAATGGCAAAATCGTTTGATGCATTAGGTATAGATGTAAAAAATGTTATTGAAGGCGCAGCTACGAAGCCATTTGCGTTTATGCCCCACTATCCGGGCAACGGTGTTGGCGGGCACTGCATCAGTGTAGATCCGTATTACATGATTGAACGTGGCCGCCAAGCAGGATTTGATCATAAGTTTTTACAGCTTGCGCGCGATATTAATAATTCCATGCCAGAGTTTACCGTTTCTTTGCTCGATAGAGGAATGCAAAAATTAGATATTCAAAAAAAGCCGATCACCGTTGCGCTTCTTGGGTTGGCATATAAAAAAGATATTGACGATATTCGCGAAAGCCCGGCATTAGAAATTCGAGAATTATTGGAACAACGTTCAGATGTGTCACTTCGAGTATTCGACCCGCACGTCCCCCATCTTTCAACCGTTGCATCTTTAGAAGAAGCGCTTACTGGGGCAGATGTTGTAATGCTTGCAACAAATCATACGCAGTTGTGCGAAGCACTAACGCCCGAGAACCTAAAAAAACACGGTATATTGTTTGTAGTCGACGGCAAAAACGCGCTGGATGCAGACGGCATCGCAAAAGCAGGAGTGCTGTATCTCGGAATCGGCCGTACGCGAGACGTGGCGTAGGGTAAGAAGAAAGAGTTCGGTTAATTATCTTGTGTATGGCGTTGGAGTTGCTGTTGCGAACAATAGATCAGGAGGCGGGATTACGGGTGGTTCAAAAACGCCATCTAAATCATCTCCCAGACGCGGAACTGATCCATTGCAAAGTTTATTCTCTAAATCTATTGCAGTTGATAAATGAATCAAAGCTTCATTGCACTCCGATGAGGGAACTTGTGGAATAGGGAGTAATATTTTTGGCGTACATTGCTTATCGAATTCATCTTGCCAATAATCACGATTACTTCTTGCGACAACACATTCGGGAGTGGGTTCTATCACTAAAGGTTTATCATTAGCTACCATCGTTGTTAAACTATTTCCGTATGTCCCAACTAGTAAAAGCCCGAGAACTATTATCGCTCCCCTCCCAGTAGAATCATTTTTGTATTTTTTGTCTGTGACTTTTTCGGCATACACAAAAATTTTTATAAACTAAAATATTGTTATAAGTATATCACAAGTCTTACTATTCAAACCCTTCGGGTTTGTTTTCTGTAACGCAAATCCCCTCTCTTTATAAAGAGAGGGGTCAACGTTCAATTGTTCTATCTTTTGAATCGTATTGGCGTGATTGTTATAAGAGAATATCCTCCGGAAGCGGAAGAATTCTGAATGTAGGCGGATTTTCATACTGTTCCCAATCAATAGATGGCGGAGGAGTGAAATATGGTTCAGGCAAAGATGGTGGTTCATACTCATCATCAGCGGGAGGAGCGGGAGGCCCATCACATATGGAATGCATATCCCGTTCTGCGTCGTTTACCCTTTCCGTAGCATCAAGGCATGCTTGAGAGGGACCTTGAGGATATGGAAGTAAAATAAGGGGTGGTGCCGTACAAATTTGACGCATTATTTCTATTTCGTTGTTATATCTATTTCTTGCCGCAATGCATTGTTCAGAATTTTCCCCACGATTCATTGGTCTTTCCTCCCCTCCATCGATACCAACTTTTCTACCACTATCACCACTCTGACTTACCATCGTCGTTAAACTATTTCCGTATGTTCCTACTAGGAGAAGCCCGAGAACTATAATTGCTCCCCCTCCCAGTAGAATCATTTTTGTATTTTTTGTCCGTGACTTTTTCGGCATACACAAAAATTTTTATAAACTAAAATATTGTTATAAGTATATCACAAGTCTTACTATTCAAACCCTTCGGGTTTGTTTTCTGTAACGCAAATCCCCTTCTTTGCGTAGAGGGGATTTGTGTAACTGATATTATCGACGTGGTACTGCTGTAGTCGTTGTGGTTGCTTTTGGTTCAGGGGGAGAGGGTGGCTTCGGATCTGGGCTTTTAGCTGTATCTTCACATGGCTTCAAATTTAGTATAGCGTGCCATGGCTCCATTTGAATCTCTAGTTCTACTATCTCATCTTCCAATTTAGATATCTCGTCATTATACTCCGCTATTTCGTCGTTATAACGTTTAGCGTCAAAAGACTTTCCAGCTTTTATGAGTCTCTGCATTTCACGTTTTATTTGAATAATAAAATAATGCTTTGCCATTATCTGGTTCTCAATTCTATCTATAGCAGCCCTAAGTTTAGCTATTTCTTTTCTTGCAGCATCTCTCTCCTCTTTGGTAGAGCATTTCTCCGTACCCTTTTTATCTTGAGGTTGTTCAATCTGCCCATTCGGCGAGCCAGCTTTACGAGCTATCTGTGTTGATAAATTGCTACCGTATGCACCAACGAGAAGTAGCGCGAGAACGACTATTATTCCCCCCCCCTATCGCAAGCACTTTGTTATTTATTGCTTGATTTTTCTTTTGCATAACCAAAACATTTATAAACTAAGAAATTGTATGCAATAAGTATATCACAAGTATTTAAAAATTTGTCATTCCGGGCTTGACCCGGAATCTAGCCAATCGACTACGTGGATCCCGGCTCGGGGGCCGGGATGACAACGCTACACATTCAAACCCTTCGGGCTTGTTTTTTATACCAGAGGTTGCAACGGTGATTGCGGTGGAACGGGTTTTTCTTCGGATACAGTTTCGGGAGCCTGGGTAATTATTTCTTCTGGCGAAGTTTCTGGAACTGATTGCTCAGCATTTTCTTGTTCCGCGTTTTCTTGCGTTAAAATTTCTTCCTGAACTGCTTGCTCAACTGCAATATCTTCAATCGCTTGGCGCGTGATCATTTCTTGCCCTGCTTTTGCAATATCTCGCGCAGCATTTTTGAATTCTTGCATGGGAGTATTTGGCGCACCAGATGCGCTGGAAGTTGATGTGCCGTTCGTTTGCGCCCAAGCAGCTTTATCTTGCTGATACTTTCTGTAACCACCCCAAATGACGCCTGCAAGAAAAACGGGAAACCATACCAGTGCAATAATTCCGGCAAGCAAATGAACGGCAAATAATGCAGTTGCCGCGATAATTCCATATACCAAAGCCCAGTATATAATTGGGTAAATATTTGGTTTGTATTCCGGTTGTGGGGTTTGTTGATCCATATAAAAAGTATGGTCTACTTCACCTGCATCTTCAATAGCTGATTTATTTCTGCAAATTGGGCGTCTTCACTCATCTCGTTCATAACAACGGCAATGCGGTCTTTGTAAATTCCCGCACCTTGCGTTACCAGGCAGTAGCCCGCTTCATACAGAAACCCCGTTTTACTGCCTGACGTTTGCAGATTGTTTTCTGAAATGAGTTTGTTTGTATTGTGAATAGTATGTTCCCTATTGCTTCCGCGAACTGCAAAAGAATATTCTTTTTGAGACGTTGCTGAGGAAATTTCAGGGTAGTTTGCAAACGCATGATGCGCCAGCACAGCAATTTCATATGCAGTGGATACATTTTTTGGGTTTAAACCAGTTACGTCAAAAAATTCCGTTTGTTCTAAATGCAGCATAATTGCTTTGCGATTCATTTCTTGTATAAATTCTTCTTCAGGAATTCCTAGTTGGCGTACATATGCGAGCGTTGCGTTGTTTGCAGAGCCCAAGAGCGACGCAGTAAATAGGTCTTTCATGGAAACCGTTTCGCCGGGATGTAACAGAAGTTCCCCACCCGCTCCGTATTCTTGCGGAAGAATGTTGGCTTCCTTGTTCCAAGTGATTCCATGGTCCATTGCAACCATTGCGGTCATCAACTTTGTAATACTTGCGAGCGGTCTTCTCTCAAACGCGTTTCTTTGAAACATAATAGTGTTTGTTTCCGTATTAAAAAGAATCGTACTTTTATTATACGTAGCATTTTCAGTAGACTCTTGTTCACTTCCAGGAAGCCCAAGTTCAAAGCTAGATCCACCTGAAAGAGGTATAGTTATATGTGACTGTTGAATGATTTTTGAAACTACCATACCAATGCCAAATGCAAAAATTATAGAGAGGCTGGCAAACAAAAAAGTCGTCTTGTGCATATAGCTCATAGTGTACAATACAGGAAAGCTATGTATATCTCCAAAACAACAGACATTTCAAAGGCAGTAAAGGTTATTCAAGAAGGCAGAGTTGTTGCGTTCCCCACAGGCACATCGTATGGATTAGCAGTAAATGCACTGTTTGGGCATGGGTTGCAGCGGCTACGGAATATCAAAAAACGTCCACAGGAAAAAACATTTAGCGTGTTTATGAAAGACTCACTTTGGGATACTTATCTTACTATTACCGATAAAGAGAAAGACATATTGCACCAATTTTCCCATACTGCACTCACATTGTTAGTTCGCCCAAAACCACAACTTGAGCACATCGCACAAGATGGACTTATTGCTCTGCGTGTTATTGATAGCGAAATAATGCAGCAGCTTGCAGATAGTACCAACCTCCCACTTACTGCAACAAGCGCAAATATTTCAGGCGAAGATGCAATTTATAATCCAGATGAAATAGAAACAGCATTTCCCGGAAAAGACGGCACGTCGTATGATTTATCTTTAGGATGTATTTTGGATGGTGGAAATTTACAACCAGGAAACATAAGCACAGTAGCAAAATACGAAAAAGGCGAGTTTACAATTATCCGCCAAGGTTCGCTCCATCTTTCTTAATAAACCGTTGATTCATCATAAATGTTCCGTACCCAATTCCAATTAATGCAAAGCCAGCAAGTACTA
>CAYIHP010000029.1:0-8062 GCA_964363175.1 uncultured Candidatus Saccharibacteria bacterium | reverse complement strand
AACGCCAAGTGGGAAGATTCACGATCGCGAATGGGCATATCCAGAATATAGTTACAAAAAACTCCTTGAAAAAAATCGGGTATATTTCGGCAAGGACGAAACGGGTATTCCGCAAAGAGTTATTTATGCTCACGAGAGCGAGGGTATTCCAGCTAGCAATCTTTGGAATAATATATGGGACGACGTTGCGACGAATAAAGAAGGGAAAAAAGAAATTATAAACTTCTTTGGGGATAACTTTTTTGACACACCAAAGCCAGTATCCCTTATCAAGCAAATACTCAAACTTGCATCAGAAAAGGACTCTATTATTCTTGATTCTTTTGCTGGATCTGGCACCACGGCACAAGCAGTACTTGAGATGAATCAAGAAGACGGAGTGGCTGGTAAAAGGAAATTTATTCTCGTCCAGATACCAGAGGAAATAAAAGAAAAAAACAGCAGTGGATCTAAAAACCCCGCATACGAAGCAGGGTATAAGTGGGTACATGAGATAACTCGTGATCGCGTAAAGAAAGTTATTAAAAGAGATAAGCTCGATATTGGCTTTACATACTACAAACTTGGACCGTCTATTGATGGCAGAAACATTCTTGAAGGCAAAGACTTACCTACGTGGGATATATTTGCAAAATATGTTCACTATCTCGCAACGGGCAAACCAATTGATGATGTAAAAAAACCGAATAGCTCTTGGGAGATCATTTCGAAAGAAAAACATACCGGCGTATATTTGATCTACAAAGATAATATTGATGATCTTAAGACGCTCGCTATTACGCGTGATTGGCTGGAAACTATAAAAGATAAAGAAGGGCGAAAAATAGTATACGCCCCAGCCTGTTTCCTAGATAAAGAAGTGCTTGATGAGTATAATATTTCGTTTGTACAAATCCCATTTAATCTATTTCAAAGGAAATAGGCTGTGATACTAAAAAGCTCACAACAAAAAGCTGTAACTGAACTTGAAAAGTTTTTTGGACATTGGAAAAACGAGCTTTTGGCGTATGGAGAAACTGCCAAAACATTAAAGGACGTGGGACAAGAATCAATCATAGCAAGCATTACGCCACCGATTAAAAAGCTATACGAAACAGTGGGTGAATACAGAGAATTCTCGGACATGCCAGAAGCGCAAGGCGTTGTATATCCTCGACTGTGTTTGCAGGTACCGACAGGCGGAGGCAAAACGCTTCTTGGAGTAGAAGCTATCAGGATTTTTAAAGAGAAATTTTTGGAAGATAAAAAAGGATTGGTTGTTTGGATAGTTCACTCGGAACCGATCTATAAACAAACAATCCAAAAACTCCAAGATAAAACAAACCCGTATCGCCAAATCCTAGATCAGATCAGAGGAAACCGAACACTCATTATGGAGAAAACGGACACATTACGCTTTCAAGACGTAAACGAAAACCTTGTCGTTCTCATGTTGATGATTCAATCGGCAAGCAGAGAAAACAAAGAAAACCTAAAGGTGTTTAAAGATTCCGGTACGTTTATGGACTTCTTTCCGTACGAAGATGAAAGAGACAAGATAAACGAGCTTGTAAGATTATATCCGTCGCTCGAATGTTTTGAAGACGACTTCTTGGGAACAAAAGCAATAAAAACAAGCTTGGGAAACATAGTACGTGTATGCAATCCGCTATTTATTATCGACGAGATCCATAAAATATATACGGAAGCTCAAAGAGAGGTCCTCGATTCTCTCAATCCTCGATGTATCATCGGACTATCAGCAACCCCGAAGCTTGGCATGAATATTTTAGTCAAAATAAAAGGGATGGATTTATATCGAGATGAAATGATCAAGCTTCCAATTAATGTACGCCCAGAATTAAACGACAACTGGCGAGAAATGATACATGACGTAAAAGAGAAGCGAGACGAACTAGAAGTAACTGCTATAAAGCACAAAGAAGCCAAGGGTGACTATATACGTCCTATCGCACTACTACAGGCAGAACGCACCGGCAAGGACAAGCGGGACGGCATTCATGTACATGCGGATGATGTAAAAGATTACCTTATTCAAATTGGAATACCGGCTTCTCAAATTGCTATTAAATCATCGTATGTCGACGAATTAAAGGATGAAGTTTTAATGTCTAAAGCCTGCGACATTCGATACATCATAACAAAACAAGCATTACTGGAAGGGTGGGATTGCCCCTTTGCTTATGTTCTAGGTGTTATACCGACATCACGAAGCGTAACAGCCCTTACGCAACTCGTAGGGCGTGTATTACGCCAGCCGTACACCAAAAGAACGGGTATTCCCGATCTTGATCAATGTTTTACTTTTTTTAACCATGCAGATAGCGAAGAACTATTGCATGGCATTAAAAAGGCACTGGAAACAGACGGGCTCGAAGATGTTGTTGATACAGTAAAAGTTAGTTCTGGTCCAAGCGGTAAAAATTTGATGTGGAAAGATTTTCCTATTCAAAAATATATTAAAGCAAACTATCCCGAATCGTTGTCGCTCCCCCTTTGGCATATCAAAGAAAAAACAGACATTCGCGTATTGTCATACCGATCCGATATTTTACCAAGAATTGATTGGCACGATATTGATATAGCACCGCTTATAAACACTCTGCGAGTAACCGTAGGTAAACAAAAAATACATGGTATTGATCTGCAATACTTTCTTGGCGGATCATACAAAGGCAAAGGCGTAGATTATGAAAAAGAAAGTATTGAAGGCGGAGATGAATATATTATTTCTCAAATAGTTTCGGAATATATAACCAACCCATTTATCGCATATACCTTTGTTCAAAAAGTCATACACGAGCTTGAAAAAACAATTGCACGCGAGACTATCGAGAGCGATTTTGGATATATCGCGCACGAGCTATCTTCATTTGTAAAACAAGAATGCCATAAGAACGAAGAATTGGTATTCAATGAACTCGAAAAAGCCGGAACAGTATTTCTCGCTATTACAGATGAGGGCGGATACAAGATACCAGAAAATTACTTTGCCCCAGCAAAATATGACGAGGACGAGGAAAAAATACTGCCAATAAGATCAGATAAAAAAGCACTGCACGGGGCAGTTGATTATGTAACGATGAATAACTTGGAAAAAGATATTGTCGAGGAACTGAAAAATCAACCAAAAGTACTTTGGTGGATGAGGAATAAAGTCGATCCAACGTCTTACAATATTCAGGCGTGGCGGAAAAATCGAATATATCCCGACTTTGTGATAGCAAAGAAAAACGATGAGGAAAAATTGGAGCTTGTATACATTATGGAAAGCAAAGGAGACCAATTAGCAGAAAATCTTGATACTAAATATAAAGAACTCGTATTTGAAAAGATGACAGAAACAGCCCGAAGCGGTAAAGGTGTATTGAAAAAGTTTTCCCATTATGATTATCAAGTTGTAGCACAGTCAGAAACAAGAAGTACTATTAGGCAATTTTTCAAATAGCCATGAAAGCCGTATTACTAGCTCGCGTATCTACAGAGGAACAAAAGGAGGCTGGTAACTCATTGCCGGCACAGATGCACCGACTAGAGGAATACTGCCAGCGTAAAGGCTATACAATCGCCAAAAAATTCAGTTTTGACGAAAGCGCATACAAGCTCAAACGAGACGAATTCGACAAGGCTATAGACTATATAAAAGAAAGCAATGAGAAGCTTGCCGTATGCTTTGATAAAGTAGACCGGCTCACCCGCAATGTATTCGACAAGCGCATACCCCTGTTATACGAGCTAGCAATGAGCGACAAAATCGAACTGCATTTTACGTCCGAAAATCTTGTTATTTCTCCCAATATTTCAGCCGTAGAAAAGTTCCATTTTGGTATAAGTCTTAATCTGGCAAAATACTTTTCTGATGCTATAAGTGACAACACGATACGAGGCAACGAAGCAATATTGCGACGAGGCGAATGGATAGGAAAAGCACGTATTGGATACTTGCCCGAATATGCACAAGGAAAGCGCGATTTTGTACTTGATTCGGAAAAAGCCGGGCTTATTCGGAAGATGTACGAAATGTATACAACCAACAATTACTCGATCAAGACACTGCGGGCAGAAATAACAAAACAGGGACTACGAAGCACGACAAACAAGACGCTAAGCCCGAGCATGATACATAAGATACTTACAGACAAATTTTATGTTGGGATTATGACGTCAAAGGGGAAAGAATACCCCCACAGATACCCCACAATCGTCCCTAAACGGCTCTTTGACGACGTGCAGGGTATTTTGGCTAGCTTCGATAAAAAGCACGTACAATACGCCGTAAAACCGTTCACATTGCGCGGATTGATACGATGCGACAAATGCGACGGGCTCATTACACCAGAGCTTAAAAAGGGGCAGTATATTTATTACAGTTGCACGAATTTTAAAGGATCATGCGAACGAAAATGGATACGTGAAGAAAAGCTTCTTGAACCGATTAAAGAAATGCTTGCGGATATGCAAATGCCACAAGATCGAGTTGATAAGGTTATTGCAAAGATAAAAGAAACGAGCGAGGTTAAAAATACATTCCACGAAAAGGCTGTAAGCCAGCTACAAACCGAATATACGAGCACACAACAAAAACTCAATCGCTTGTTGGACCTTTTAGTCGACAATAGTATTACTCGGGATGAGTATGACGTAAAGTTAAAAGAGTATAAGGAAAAACAGTACGATATTGGTATTAGATTAGAAGAATATACAAGAGCAGATCAAAACTTCCACCTTGTAGCTTCTATGATATTCTCCCTCGCAAATAGAGCACTTGAAATATTTGAAAGTTCTGAAGTACCAGAAAAACGCCAATTATTGAACTATTTACTTCAGAACTGCAAACTTTCGGGCACAAAGCTACGTTTTGAGCTTAAAGAACCCTTTAAAAGTATTTACGAAACGAAACATGAACCTACGTTGCTCCCCGGGTAGGATTCGAACCTACGACCATTGCCTTAACAGGGCACTGCTCTACCGCTGAGCTACCAGGGATTATTGCTCATGAACCAATATAGTTCATGGCTATCTCTATAGTACGGAAAAGCGCTTGTTTTGCAATAAGAGAGCGCACCACCACCCCTAACCCTGTACAAATATTCCTACTAAAGCACATCTGTCAAAATCAGGTGTTTGTCTTATAATGACTGTATAATAATTAATAATTCAAATATGGAACATATACACTATACAATTGAAATCAATGCTCCTGCGCAAAAAGTTTGGGAAACAATGCTGGGCGAAGAAACGTATCAGCAATGGGCATCAGTTTTTAATCCTGACCCTTCAGCAGAAACATATGTTGAAGGCGGTTGGGATGAAGGAAGTGATATTAGGTTTTTAGGTAAAGAAAAAGATGGCACTATTTCCGGCATGATCGGAAACATACATGAATCCAGGCCAGGTGAATTTCTTTCTATTAAATACTCTGGCGAGATAATGCAAGGCAAGGAAAATATATATGGACCTGATGAGTTATATTTTGAAAACTACACGTTCAAGGAAAAAGATGGTGGGACTGAATTGATTGTAGACATTGACGTGAAAGACGAATATAAGGATATGTTTAACGGTATGTGGCCAAAAGCTTTAGAAAAACTAAAAGCGATTACAGAAATGAGCGGTGATACGAATTAGGCGGTACACGAAATCTTATGAGATTCTCGCAAACGTGTAAGCGTTATCTCAAGGGAACTTGAAGCATGGGTATCGGAAGCCGCTTTCGTTTGGTCTCTCCTTTTACTAACATCTCCCGCCTTACCGGCATATCGCCCCTGGAAGACAAATGCTGTGTTTTTTGTGCGTGCAACGAAGCGCCCAAATGAACTGCGTGTTTGCCGTAATGTTCTCGCAACTCATCTATAGCGCCATAGAGATTTGTGTATCGAATAAGCCTTGCAGGGTTCTCGAATAAAGTAGGCTGCATAGGATTAAGTGGCTGTAGGTTAGACAGAAACACCCCGGTTGCCCGGTAGTATCCTACTTTCCAAATATGCTCGAACATTTCTCGTACTGCGCCAATTAATTCATTTGGGTATGCGGTAACCCGTTCAACTTTCCCTTCTATACCAACTCCCCGAAACTCTTTTGTGCGAAGATATATCGTTATGTTTGTAGTTCCCTGATGATAGCGTCTGGCTTTCATGCATGCATTCTCAATATTTTTCACCAGTTGTGCAAATACAAATTCTTTGTCATTGGATGGCGGAGTAAACGTTTTACTCTTTCCAATGGATTTGTAGCTGACTTTCTCTTCTTCGAACGGAATTGCCTGTATCCCATTTAGCTCATACCAAGTTTGCATGCCGGGCTTCGTAAGAAGTTTCTTCATATATTCTTCAGGTTTTTGCTTAAACTCAAGCGCTGTACGCATACCATACTTCCGTAAAAGTGCCGCGGTTGCAGGGCCTACGTTCCAAATATCTTTTACTTCTACACCACCTAATGCTTCATCAATACGAGAACGAGAGATAGATATAAGACCTGCGGGCTTTCCTTTATCAACTGCTATTTTGCAAAGAGTTTTTGTAGGAGCAATCCCCATCGTAACCGTAATACCAAGCTCTCCATGAATATCCTTCTGCATCGCAGCCGCAATACCTTCATAGGAAGTATGATGGTATCGCCTGAGTCCAGTAAGATCAGCAAATGCCTCGTCCACACCATATTCCTCAACTACGGGGGTATATCTCCGAATAATGTCATGCATACGCTTCGAGAATAGGCTTACAGTTTCGTAGTCAGTAGGAAGTACTACAAGGTCAGGGATCATCTTTTTTGCATCCCACAACGTCATACCCCGACCAACGCCTCTTTTTTTTGCTTCTATAGAAGCAGCAGCAATAATATTGCGCTCCTTGCCCGTCACAACAGGTTTTCCTTTGAGGTACGGCTTTACACTCTGTTCTATGGATGCGAAGAACGAGTCCCCGTCTATGTGAATAAGCATTAGTATCTACGAATTACGGAACGAATAACACCAATAACAGTAAGTTCATCTGGTGTAATAACGCCGTAGTGACCATTGGCAGGGTAGAGTACAGGTCGCCCTTCTTCTATTTGGTAATACCGCATCATCCACTCCCCTTCAATATCGGCAATAACAATATCTCCAGACTTGGGCTTCTGTCCCCTTCTGAAAATCACAATATCATCAGTAAATATCCCAGCATTCTGCATAGCATCGTTCTGGACTTTGACCATAAACGTAGAAGGTTCAATAAGCCACTCGTCAAAAGAAATAGTATCCAGTAGTTCTTCTTCGGCAGGAGAAGGCCAAGACATGTTCGTATTATGTACTTTTTTAGAAAGCGAAACAATGGTTCCGAGGTTTCTGCCCCCGTATAGAACATTAGAACCAGGTAGCGTACAATAAAGTGAATGACTATAAATAACACATTCAAACTCATTATCGCTATCGGCATTTCAGAAGCGGCTGGAATTATTGGTTCGGTATTTACGGCTTCTTCAATACCAACATGGCATGCAACGTTAATTCGACCAGAACTATCGCCACCTAATTGGGTATTTGGCCCTGTATGGACTACGTTGTTTGCACTCATGGGTATTGCCGCTTTTCTTATTTGGCAAAAGGGTATCAATCATCGGGATGTAAAAATTGCTCTCAGTATTTTTGGCATTCAGCTGATCCTCAACACGCTTTGGTCTATTATTTTCTTTGGATTACAAAATCCTGGTGCTGCTTTTATTGAAATTATAATTCTCTGGGTCGCAATTCTCGCAACTCTCATCACGTTTGCAAAAACCTCTAGAATTGCGGCATGGTTACTAGTACCCTACATACTATGGGTAACCTTTGCAGGGTATCTTAATTATTTTATTTGGATTTTAAACTAACCTACCTATGAATGGATATGTTGAAAATATAGAAAAGCTTTCACTGGAAAACGATAATTTCCGAAAAGTGTTGTATACCGATAAAAATAGTCAGCTGGTACTCATGTCGCTTCTTGCCGGAGAAGACATTGGTGAAGAAGTTCATGACGTAGACCAGTTCTTACGTGTAGAAAAAGGAACAGGAACAACAATTCTGAACGATATTTCTCATGAT
>CAYIHP010000028.1:0-8225 GCA_964363175.1 uncultured Candidatus Saccharibacteria bacterium | reverse complement strand
ATCGGTCTGCCTCGCCGATGTTTTTGCGAGAAAATACGAGAGCAGAAACGATGCGAGAAAGTGGCATATTAGGGCTTATTTTAGCATATTTTAGCACTTTACCCAAATAGGGCTTGACATTTATAGGGTATGGGAGTATGATGCCAGTAGTAAGTAACTTGTTCTTGTGCTCAATCATCAAGTCAAAGCCACACAGTGTGGTTTAGATGGAAGAGTACGCAAATTTGTTCGAAGGAGTTTTGAGAAATGAGAGAGTCCCCGCATTTCACCCGATATAGTCCTTGTGCTCATTTTGACCGAACTTCCGGCGCGCCATATATTATTTCAAATTCCGGCTCGACCGAAACTTCCTGACGCGCGTTCCGCCGACCGATCCGTTTTGTAAGGGCTGAGACACATCATTTATATTGAGACGAGGTGGTCTCGTCGCCTTACATTGTGTCCGCCGCCCGACCCGTCGCAATTGCGAAGTAGAAATACTTCAAAAATTGCGGCGGGTTATTTTTTTGTTTACTGTGTCATTCCGGGCTTGACCCGGAATACAGACAAGTCGACAACTACGTGGATCCCGGCTCGGAGGCCGGGATGACGCCCAAGGGTCGTCATTTTTTATTGCTCGTTCCGTGCTCGCTCGTAGAATACACAAGTAATGAAATTGCAAGCAAAATAATTGCGAGAATTAAGTAGAAAAACATAAAATTGTCAGCAATTGAGTTCATAGTGTTTCATTCTTATTTAATAATACCAAACTAAAGATCCAAAACGCAACGGTAATTATAAAGCCCAGTAGTGCAAGTGAAGTGTTCTGGGAATTTATGACGTATGGAACAGCAATAGATGCGAGCGATACTTGAGCAATATCGCCACAAATATCCGATATTTTACGTAACTGCAATCTACTTAAAATCATAACTTCTTCACCCCGATTTTCACCGCTACCCCATCAATCTGCACCTCTTCACTCACATCCGGGCTTTCTAAATCATCAACTATCTTATCCGTTTGCAACGCTTCGCAAATCATTTCTGCATGAAGACGCAACACTTCACTAATTTCAGCGTTATCTGTTTTTATTTGCACAACAATCTTGTCATCAAGCGCATACAGCGCTTGTTTGCGAAGTGATTGACCGAAACGAATAATATCGCGGGCAATGCCTTCTTGTTTTAGTTCTGGTGTTATAACGGTATCAAGCGAAACAACATCTCCAATCAATATTTCGTTCACATTCACTTCTTCGGAAATCATCGCAACATCTTCTGTATCGAAATCTTTTTGCGTAACGGTGAACGACTGCAACTTTTGCCGCACTTTTATTTTTGCCTCTGCTCGAAGCGAAAGTCCTTGCGATACCGCATCTCGAACACTTTGCATTTGAGCAAGAATATCTTGATCAACAACCGCATGTTTGGGCCATGACGTAAGATGCACAGAGGTTTCGTTCGTTAAGTTACGGTACATATTTTCAGCAACAAAGGGCATAAATGGCGCAAGAACTTGAGAGAGCGTTACAAGCACGTTATGTAGCGTCCCAAATACTTCATCTCGCTCCGTATCGTCTTTCGGATGCTGCAAACGTCCACGAGACCTACGAATATACCAGTTACTCAAATCATCTACGTATGCAATAAACAGCTTAGCTGCCACATCTATACGGTATGCATCGGTATGCGTTGTAACTTCAGAAACTAATTCGTTAGTGCGAGCTAAAATCCAAATATCAAGCGAGTTACTACTTTGCGTCCCACCCCCTCTAAACGCATGCACCTTTGCATACCGCGTATACATGCTGTACACATTCCAGAGCGTCATGTAGACGTTGCGTTGAATTTGGCGCATATCTTTTTCCGAAAACTTATACGGCTCCCCAAGCGCACTGCTCGAGAGTAAATAAAATCGCAGTACGTCTGCACCATAATTTTTCAACGTAGGTTCTATTTCTGGATAATTTTTTAACTTTTTGGAAAGCTTTTTTCCATCTTCGGCAAAAATAAGTCCAGATGCAATTGCATTCAAGAACGCCGGCTTATCTTTTCCAAGCCCAATGTCTTCTTTTGTAAGCGCAGTTGCAAGTACATGGAGTACATAAAACCATGCGCGTGTCATCTCAATACTTTCAACAATAAAATCAGCAGGGTACCCCTTCTCAACAAGTTCTTTATGTTCAAATGGGTAATGATGCTGCGCGTACGGCATACTTCCCGAGTCAAACCAAACGTCGAGGACCTCTGAGATTCTTCTCAGAATGCCCTCGACGTGCAGTCCCGTGGCCCCGCTAAGCGGGGCTTTACGGGACAAACATGCCTTGCACTCCCACGTAATATCATCTACATACGGCCGATGAAGATCTGCAACTTGTGCATCACTTGCGCCGGATAGTTTCTGTAATTCTTCAACACTTCCAATACAAACCCGATCTTCACACACATCACATTCCCAAATGGGCATGGGCACGCTCCAAAAACGATTTCGAGATATTGCCCAATCGGGAGCAGACTCTATGCCCTTGCCAAATCGTCCGCTTTTAACATGCTCCGGGACCCAATGAATTGCTTCGTTGCTCGCGAGCATTTTGTCTTTTAATTCCGATACTTTCAAAAACCAAGAATCAAGTGCGTAGTAGATGAGTGGTGTATCGCATCTCCAACAAAACGGATAGCTATGTGTTATGAGTTCTCGTTTAAACAACAGTCCTCTCGTATCCAAATCTTTCATGATTGCTTTCTGCGAATCAAAAATATTTTGTCCGCCCCAATTCGGAACTTCGGCGGTAAAATTTCCTAACGTATCAACGGTGCGTAACATCGGAAGCCCCATCTTTTTTCCAACTTCATGATCTGCCTCACCAAATGCTGGTGCCATGTGCACAAGGCCCGTGCCGTCTGTCGCAGTTACGTGACTGCTTGGAACCAGCCGAAATGATACAGCTTTTTCTTCTTCAGATAAACTAGATTCATACAGTGGCTCATATGTCATAGTACTAAGTTCGTCAGCAGATACCTCGCGAACAATTTCTGCATCGTTGCCGAAAACATTCTGCACCCTCTCTTTTGCAAGAATATATTCTTGGTCTTCTTTTTTAGCGATAACGTATACAAGTTCCGGGTTATACGCCACTGCAACGTTTGCAGGTAATGTCCATGGGGTGGTAGTCCAGAAAATAAACCGCGGCTTATTTTCTGTCCCCCTTAGCGCTACATACACCGTCATATCCTTCACATCCTTGTACGCCATACCCACCTCAAAATTAGAAAGTGGCGTTGCGCAACGAATGCAATACGGAGTAGTTCGGAACGATTTATAAATTAAATTCTGATTCCACGCCTGCTGAAATACCCACCACTCCGACTCCATGTAATTCCTATCCAATGTTGAATATTCGCTTCCATACTCTGCCCATCTTCCAATGCGCTTTAACGTATCCCGAAACATATCTACATACAGGTACACCGTCTCTCTGCACTTTTTATTAAACCCTTCTATGTCATCTTCAATTTGTTTTTTCGAAGTTATTCCTAGTTCTTTCTCTACAATGTTTTCAATAGGCAACCCATGCGTATCCCACCCTACTCTGCGGGAAGCGTAGTACCCTTGCATCGTTTTATATCGCAGAACAGTATCCTTAATGGCCGATATAAGAATATGCCCATAATGAGGCTTCCCCGTTGCGTACGGTGGCCCATCATAAAACGTAAAAGGCGGCTTGTCTTTATTTTGTTCTAAAGATTTTTCAAAAATCTTGTTCTCATCCCAATACAAAAGAACCTCACGCTCAAGTTCGTCGCTACTTACGCGCGGTGATACCTCGTTCATACTACGCGCCGGCTACGTCTTGGTAGAGTTTTTTCAGTTCCTTTACGCGCTTTCCCCAATCTACCAGGTTAAGGTCATCATCTTCCATCACAACAATTCGGGAATCCGCAAACCCATGCTTTTTGTGCAACAGTGTTTTGTCGGCTCTCTTGCTCACGATAATTCTCTGCGCCCGTTTACATAATTGAGAAAATGCAACCAGCGCACCAAGCATAAACGTCCGTGCAAAAACGTTGCTTTCACTTTCTCCTTTTGGAACATAGTGAAACGTTGTAATAATATTTCCTGGATACAAAAATGGAATGAGGCCCTCTGGAGAGTGAAAAATATCCAATCTTGCAGCAGTTAAAAACGATGCCACAAGCATGTGAGAATACAGTACCGGCATATATTTTCGATATTGCACAAAAGGAAAATGTTTTATTTCCACATTTTCTCGTTCAAACCGTTTCGTATTTTTCATGCGACTGTCAAAAAACAGTACCCATGTATGCTCATGCTTTGTATCAGAATCAATCAAACTAATAATCAAATCCTCCGTATATTGAGCAATTCGACGGTCATACCGCTTATGTTCCTTGAGTATGATGTGCGCGTCTATACCGATTCGCATGTATCAAGCATAAACCAGCTCGGATATATACGCAAAAGCACCCTTCGACACGGCTCAGGGTAAATTCCGCAGAATTTACATCACATCAGGTTTGCTGATCCCAAGCAAGTCTATTACATTCCCCAGTACGCTGCGAGCCGCAAACACTATTTGCAGCCTACTTTTTCTTAAATCTTCATCCTCTTCGCTCAGCACCTGTACATCTCGGTAAAACGCATTCACACAACGAGCGAGGTTGTATGCGTACTGCGTCAATTGGTGAACAGAAAACGTTGTTGCAATATCTTCTATAACTTCCGGAAATGCGAACATTTGCAATGCAAGTGAGCGCTCTGCATCATGAGAAACAACAACATTTGAAGATATTTCAGATACTATGTCGCTTGGAGGAATAATTCCTTGTACTTTTGCCTTTCGAATAATAGCTTCCAGGCGCACATATGCGTATTGCACATAGTATACAGGGTTTGCATCGCTCTTTTCTTTTGCAGCATCCATGTCGAGCGTCATGTGACCATCTAGTGCATGCTGAACCATTAAGAACCGCGCGACATCGTATCCGATTTCTTCTATAAATTCTTTCGGAGAATACACATTCCCTTTTCGTTTTGAAAATGAAACTTTTTCTCCTCCTCGCATTAACACAAACCACTGCGTCACGAGCATATCTAATTTGTTCGTATCGTTCCCAAGCGCAGTGAGCGCCGCTTTCAGCTTTGGGATATGCCCCTGATGGTCTGCACCCAAATAGGTAAACATATGATCGAATTTCCGATCGAATTTCCCCTGATGATACGCAACATCCGGAGTAATATACGCATACGATCCATCTTTCCTTATCATCACCCTGTCTTTATCATCACCAAAATCCGTGGTTTTTAGAAACTGGGCGCCATCTTTTTCGTACATCAAGTTTTTTTCTTTCAAGCGCCCTATTACTTTTTCAATTTCCCCACTTTCACGAACAACTTTTTCAGATGTCCACACATCAAAATGTATATGCAGGTCATCGGCAATTGTCTTTTTAATTGCGGCCAAACAGCTCTGCATGGCTTTTGTACTAAGTTCGGAAAGCAACGATGCATTCTCTAAATCCGCAGGTTCAAACGTTTTTCCAAATGTTTCTTTATATTCTTCTGCAATTTGTTTTGCCATCTCGATAATATATTCCCCTTGATACAAGCCCTCCGGAAAATCTAGAACCAAGCCTTGTTGCTGTAATATTCTGCGAAGCACAGATTCGCCTAATCTTAAAATCTGGTTCCCTGCATCGTTAATGTAATATTCCCGAATTACGTTATACCCCGCATACGCCATAACCGATCCTAGCGTATCTGCAGAAAATGCGGTACGAGCATTCCCAAGCGTAAGTGGACCAGTGGGGTTTGCAGAAATAAATTCCATATTGATGGTTTGGTTATTTCCCACATTACATGCAGATCTCATATCATCGTGTGGCAAATCATCAAGTCGAGATGCCAGGTATGCATCATCAATAGTAATATTAATAAACCCAGGTGCAGTGGCTTCTCCTTTTTCAATATATGCTCGCTTTGGCATATGAGCTGAAATAATTTCTGCAATTTCTATGGGAGGTTTTTTCGCAATTTTTGCGAGAGAAAGGGCTACTGGAGAAGAATAATGACCAAACTGGGCATCATCCGTTCTTTTTACAACTACTTCGATATCTGCATCGTCAAATACAAGAACCCCTGCATTTTTTGCAGCGCCTAGCGCCTCCGTAATATCTAAAATAAGTTCTCTGCGTACATTAACCATAGCCGTATCATACTACGATACCTACACTTTTTCAGCAAAAAAATGCCGGATCTTAAAAAGACCCGGCGTTACATGATTGAACGAACAAACAACATCATTAATCCTTCCATTTTTTGACCCAATATCCTCTGTCCTGAAAGTCACCGGGAGACTTCACAAACAGAAATTTATGAACCAAGCGACCTCTTACCTTCAGAGTCACCATTGAAAACTCTGCCTGCGAACAAAGCCCCATAATGCTGTCCGCAATCTCTCTCATTTTTAAAGGTATGGGCGAATGACCAGCGCCCGAATTAATCAGATCTATCTGAAACTCCACACTAGGTTTCAGCGCCCTTACCTCCATGTGCCGTGACGGACACATCATGACAGCCAACAACAATATGTGGGCGGTGCATGTAATTCCAATCAACAACGCAGAAGCACTTGCCATTGCATAGGCAAAAACTGCCAAAATGCAAAAGGAAAATACGACTGCCTCAACAAAACTAAGCGATGCTGAGGCCTTTGCAATTCTGGATGTATTTGCCCAGATCTCTTCCTCAATTTCCCTCTGAATTCGAACAGTGGGAATATCCAACTTTCGCAAAGCATCGCACAGAGGCAACCCTCCTTCTCTTTGAACCGTTATATTTTCAACTTGATCCTTCCGCAAAACAAGCGACATGTCCAACCTCCCACTACGAGAAATTCAAACAAAGTTGGTAAAGGGACTATCCCCTACATACGTACATTCCTTATACCACCAGAAAAGAATTATGGCAAGGGGTGATTTTTTCTGCTTATTACCCCTAAAATGTGTGGTATAATTATTGCCATGACAGATATCTTTCGAAAGTTCTCCCACCAAACTGCAACCCTACTCGGAAAACCGTGGGCGTTCATAGTTGCAATACTTATCGTACTGGGTTGGGCATGCGTTGGACCGCTCTATTATTTTTCAGATACGTGGCAACTTATTATAAACACAGGAACCACCGTTATAACATTCCTTATGGTTTTTATTATTCAAAATACGCAAAATCGAGATGCAAAAACAATACATTTAAAACTAGATGAATTAATACGGGCAAATGCGCAGGCACGCAATCGAATTATAGACTTAGAAGATGTGGCGGATGATGAAATAAAAAAACTGCAAGACGAATTCCGCGCAATGCACGTAAAAGAGGGATAAAAAAAGCCCGGGCGAAATTGCCTCGGGCACATTATCCTTTCTTCCATTGTATTAAGGTGCAGTAATAAAATAGTAAATTAGGGGCGCGTTGTCAAACAGGTTTTCTCGTTGGCTACGATGATACTGCACACTTCCGCTACCGAACTAACCAGGAAGTCACAAAAGAAACCATTGGATCAGCATCTGGTCCGTATACAATTGCCCCTCCAAGCGCCCCTGTTATCGTAATAAAAATAAGTCCTAAAATAGCAATAAACGTAACAATATAATAATCAAATAAGAACTTTGCGAGAGAAGAAATAGGCTGCGATACATTTGCAATAGTTCGTACAATACTCGGTGTTTGCGGATTTTGTTCAACTTTTTTCAATATCAAAAATACATAAATAACTGTCAAAGTTCCATACAGTGCCGTAGACATAGTTGCCCATTGCGAATGAGTTTGCACGAGCTGTGCTACCTCACGATGCGTACCCTCTAACTCATCCCCCAGTTGCCGAGCAACAAGAATTCCAAAACTACCCGTAAGCAATAAAAAACAATTAAGAAAAAATATTTGCGAAACACGCCACGTAATGCGCGGTGGAATAAGTTGCACTATTGTATAAACCGTAAGAAGCGCAATAGGAAAATGTACAGATATTGGATGGATATCTATCATTGTAAATAAATCATACCATAGATGAAACAGGACTATTTTTTGGATAAAAAAACCTTCAACTCTTCCGAAGAAAAAATTGAAGGTGACACTGTCGAGCACTTGCTTATCAGTATAGTTATGTAAATTCTCGGTTCATTACGTCTGCCTCTGCTTGACTCTCGAGAACTTTGTACATCACACAT
>CAYIHP010000027.1:0-8725 GCA_964363175.1 uncultured Candidatus Saccharibacteria bacterium | reverse complement strand
ACAAGTGCAGTTGCAAACGGAAATGCATGGTTTCAACCGCATCTTGTTGTCGGGCCAGCAAAAAAACACGATCTTTCTATTAGTCAAAAAAATATTCGCGTTGTACAAGAAGGAATGCGACAGGCAGTAACAGAAGGTTCTGCGAGGTCACTTTCTGCATTACCAATTCCTATCGCCGGCAAAACAGGAACAGCGCAAATAGGGGGCACAGAAAAAACGCATGCATGGTTCACCAGCTACGGGCCATATACTGACCCCAACGCCGTAGTGACGGTGCTCTTAGAACGAGGCGGAGCAGGAGACGTAGACGCCGTTCCGTTTGCACAAGAAATTTGGCAATGGCTCGCAGAGCATAATAAATAATAACCGTCATCCCGGGCTACGACCCGGGATCCACGAGCTGTCAGCATCAAATGACAAAATGTTGATAAATACGGCTTGACCTACTCACTCAATTGGGTACACTGTTTCAATTCACTAAAATTATTTTATGAAAGAACAATACATTACAAAAGAAGGAATGAGCGAACTACAAAACCATTTGCATAATCTAAAAACTATTCGCAGACGCGAAATTGCAGATGCTATTCATACTGCAAAAGAACAGGGCGACTTGTCAGAAAATGCAGAATACTCCAGCGCAAAAGATGAACAAACTCGTCTTGAGCAAGAAATTGCAGAACTGGAAACTACTCTCAAAAATGCGCAGGTTATTGCAAAGAAAAAAACAGACGTTGTAGGTATTGGTAATCTCGTACTCTTGCATTGCAACGGTGAAGAAAAAGAATATCACGTAGTTGGGTCAAATGAAGCAAATCCTATGATGGGTAAAATTAGCAATGAATCTCCTATGGGGCAAGCATTGCTCGGTTCTAAGGTAGGAGAGACCGTTCACATTCCAGTTCCTGCTGGAACGAAAGAATGTACCATTAAGAAAATTAGTTAAGACTTGCATGCTCCAGGAGGAGGCGCTGAGAGTACTTAAAACTGGAGCGAATGTCTTCTTAACTGGGGAGCCAGGCGCCGGTAAAACGCATACCGTAAATCAATATATTGCATACCTAAAAGCGCATAAAATAGACGCTGCCATAACCGCATCAACGGGAATTGCCGCAACGCACATTGGCGGCATGACCATTCATTCATGGAGCGGCGTTGGAATTAAAAATAGTCTTACCAAATACGACATAGACGCTTTGGCATCGCGTGAATACATCACAAAAAGAATTAACCGCGCCAAGGTTCTTATTATAGACGAAGTGTCCATGCTCAATGCGGGCATGCTCGATATGGTAGATGCCGTGTGCAAGGCAGTAAAAAATTCAGAAGAGCCGTTCGGTGGCCTGCAAACTATTTTTGTTGGGGATTTTTTTCAACTTCCTCCGGTGAATCGTTCTCAAAATGCCGCTTCATTCGCGTATGAATCCGTTGCATGGCAAAACGCAAACCCTATTACCTGTTACCTTACGGAACAACATCGCCAAGACGATACTCCATTTCTTGAGCTACTCTCCGCCATTCGTTCTAACTCATTCGATGAAATTCATCTGGAACACCTGCAACAACGATTAATACAAGCAGACAGTACTCCAGAAAATATTCCGAAACTTTTTTCTCACAATCTAGACGTAGACCGCGTAAACAATCATATTTTGCAAAAACTTCCTGGTGAAGCGCACGATTTTCGCATGCGTTCAAAAGGCACAAAAAACCTTGTTGCAGCACTACAAAAAGGCTGCCTATCGCCAGAAACGCTTTCGTTAAAAGTTGGCGCAGCAGTTATGTTTACGAAAAATAACCAGAAAGAACATTTCGTAAACGGAACTCTCGGCACCGTTGCAGGCTTTAGCAAACTAGACGGCCACCCCGTCATAAAAACAAAAGAAGGGAGAACCATAGACGTAGAAGCAATGGACTGGAGCATAGAAGATAACGGCAGGGTACTGGCAAGCGTCTCTCAATTGCCGCTGCGCCTTGCGTGGGCCATTACCGTACACAAAAGCCAAGGTATCAGCTTAGATGCAGCCGTTATGGACTTGCGCCAAGTATTCGAGTTTGGGCAGGGCTACGTGGCTCTCTCGCGCGTAAAACGCCTATCAGGCCTACATTTAATTGGCTGGAACACGCGAGCATTTGAAGTCCATCCAGGAGTCTTAGAAAAAGACGGGGAATTCAGGGAGTCATCAGATACCGCCTAAACAATTTTTAAAGATATGAAAGCAGAGGAACTCACCAAAATGCATACAAATTTTGTGAAGGCGAGAGGGAGAAGGAAGTAGAGAGTAGCAGTCTCGTCATCCCGGGCTACGCTGCGCCCCTCGAAGCTTTAGCGAAGTGGGGACCCGGAATCCGCGTAAATCGCTACATTTTTAATGAATTATAAGTGACGTTTTTTGTTCGTGTGTAAAACCATACTCATTAAAGCCAAATAATTCCTACCCCGAGCTTTAATTTGTTCGGAATATGCATACTTTGCTATTGAAAACTAGAATTCATACGAACTATATTTAAAACATGAGAATTCAATCGTTTTATATACATATCCTTCTTGTAATAAAGTACCTGGTAAACCCTGGGCGCGTACTTGCCATAGTTGCATGCTTGCTTCTCCTTGCCGAGTACACACACTCCTCATTTGAGGGGCATCTAGCTCATCATGTTCCGGAGCGACACTATTTCAATAATTGGGGATTCACTACAGTGTCCAATATTAGCGGAGCATCCACTACTACCACGGTTCTTCCTGATAACTGGGTCATCAAAACACTGAACTAACGTCCTACAAATATTTACGGGCATTTCTCTTCGTTCGCAAAACGTACGCTTCTTTGTTGTAAAAACATAAAAATACGGCTATATTTAGCGCATGATAATGAATGAACCACAGAGTAAGAAGTCATCAAACAAAAACTTGCATAATGCAAGTAAGGCAAAAAAAGATGAGTTTTATACTCAACTCGCCGATATTGAACTTGAACTCAAGCACTACAAAGATCAATTTCGTGACAAAGTGGTATTTTGTAATTGTGACGACCCGAAGGAAAGTAATTTTGTTAAATACTTCAGCATGAACTTTGAGTACCTGGGATTAAAAAAGTTAATCGCAACACACTATAAAGAAGCAAATTTATTTACAAGAGAATCTCCTTATAAATTGGAATACAAGGGCGATAAAAATGATAATCGCATGCCTGACTCAAGTGAGTTTATGACTAAGCTCATCAACACTGGTGATTTCCGTAGCGAAGAATGCATTGAGCTACTCAAAGAAACGGACATTGTTGTAACTAATCCACCATTTTCTCTTTTTCGAGAATATCTCGCGCAATTAGTGGAATATAAAAAGAAGTTTCTAATTATTGGTAACGTTAATTCAATCACCTACAAAGAGTGTTTCAAGCTTATAAAAGATAACGGTATGTGGCTCGGAGCAAGTATTCATAGCGGTGATCGTGAGTTTCGAGTGCCAGACGACTATCCACTGAATGCCGTTGGCTCTAGGGTTGATAGTGATGGCCATAAATACATCCGCGTTAAAGGTGTGCGCTGGTTTACGAACATGGATTACAAAGAGCGTCACGAAAACTTAGTGCTTTACAAAAAATATAACCCTGAGGAGTACCCAAAGTACGATAATTATGACGCAATCAACGTCGATAAAACTGCTGATATTCCCGTGGATTATACTGGTGCTATCGGTGTTCCGATTACTTTTTTGGATAAATATAATCCTTCGCAATTCGAAATTATAAAATTTAGAAAAGGTGACGATGACAAAGATCTGGTAATAAATGGAAAATCACCGTACTTTAGAATAATAATAGAGAAAAAGTAATATGAAAATTGAACTCCATACAATTCGAGTACGTGAAGTAATTAACGGTTATAAGGACAGCGCCGAAGAAGGCGTTGTAGCTTTTGGTGGCAAGCTGGATATTCGTCCAAAATACCAGCGTGAGTTTGTTTATAATGGGAAGCAACGTGACGCTGTGATAGAGACAATACAAAACAATTTTCCGCTAAATGTGATGTACTGGGTCAAAACAGACGAGGGGAGCTATGAAGTAATGGACGGTCAACAACGCACTATAAGTATAGGACAATATGTAAACAGCGATTTCTCCTTGAACGATCGCTTTTTTCATAACCTAACCGACGAAGAACAGAAACAGATCTTGGACTATGAGCTCATGATTTATTTCTGTGAAGGTACAGACAAAGAAAAGCTAGACTGGTTCAAAATTATTAACATTGCCGGCGAGAAACTGACAGACCAAGAATTGCGCAACGCAGTATATACCGGCCCATGGCTATCTGACGCAAAACTTAAGTTCAGCAAATCGAATTGTGCGGCGTATCTATTGGCGAACGACGGGGGCCAATTATTGAGTGGTTCACCAATTCGACAGGATTATCTAGAAACAGCGCTGTCGTGGATCAACAACGGCAAAATAGAAGACTACATGGCAAAGCACCAACACGATGCAAATGCCGATGAGTTATGGAATTATTTTCAACAGGTAATAGCATGGACGCGTACAACATTTACTAATTATCGCCGAGAAATGAGCAATGTTCAGTGGGGTGAACTTTATAACAAGTTCAAAGAGAATAAACTAAACGCTGACCAACTAGAAGCGGAGATCAGGGAACTCATGCAAGACGAGGACGTAACAAAAAAATCCGGTATTTACCCTTATGTACTAACGAGACAAGAAAAGTACCTTTCTCTTCGTGCCTTTTCTGAAAAAATGAAACGTGAATCGTATGAAAAACAAAAAGGTAAATGTATTTGGTGCAAAAAGAAGTTTGCATTTGAAGAAATGGAAGCCGATCATACAAAGCCTTGGCACGAAGGTGGAAAAACAATCTCCAAAAATTGCCAAATGCTCTGCAAGCAGGACAACAGAACTAAGTCTGGGAGATAAAATATCTGTGATATTAAGTGCTACATATGAGACACTTGATTAACAATGACGGCAGACCCTTTGAGATATCTGAACTGCAAACCTTGCATGACGAGTTAGATGCCCTAGATGATAACGGGCGCAAGGAATACCGAGACCGAAACTCATCGGCTATTGCTGAAAATATATCAGAAAAAATTTTGATTGTTTCCGGTCCCGGAACAGGTAAAAGTACCTTATTTCTAGATAGAATCAAATACTGGTATAAACAAGATTCGCATGCAAAAGTATTCGTAATAAGCTTTGTGAGGAAATTGGTTGCGGACTTACAAAACGATATTAACAACAATCCTCAATTAACCAATGAGCAGAAAAGCAGCATTACCGCGTCAACGCTGCATAAATTTGCCCGTAGCATCGTCGAACAAAATCGCGGCACAACAGAATGGCGTTTTAAACCTCATTTCCAAATAATAGGGCAAACTTGGAAAGATGTTGTATGGAACGATGTCTTGTTTTTTTATGCAGACATAGACGTTAGTATTTATAGTTGGGAAAAATTTGAGGAGCAATTGCATAACGCCGAGATTAATGAGTCAACGGAATGGCAAAATTTGAAAAAAGCTTATTTTAAATTGTGCAGCTTTTACAATGCTGCTGGTTTTGCTGATTTGATTATAAGGGCAACAGACGCATTAACAGAAAACCATCATCTTAATGAAAGTAAGTATTTTATTATCGACGAGTATCAGGACTTCAATGCGGCGGAGGACGCATTAATAAATCGACTCGTGATTGGATCAAGGGGGCTCCTGATCGCTGGTGACGATGAGCAGGTACTTTATGAAAAATCAAGATCAGGAAAGCCAATATTGATTCGAAATCTTTATCAAAATCATGATTATGTTAATGGAATGCTACCTTTTTGTAGTAGGAGTAAAGATAATTTTCATATTACAAAGTCAGCTGACTTTTTTATCAATCAAAACCGGAACGATGACTGTATTAAAAAAATTTATTTGCCAATTAAAACAACAACTGATTGCCCCAAAACACAAGTCATTGCTTGCTCTAGCCCAAACTCCGCCGTTGATTATATTGAAAAGTTTGTAACTGATAATAAAACAGACATTGATGAGCGAAAAAGTAAACTAACCGAGGGGAAAGAAAAAGATGCTTTTCTACTTATTTTAACGCCTCGCAAAATAGAGAAGTTTCTTGTCAATAAGAAATTTAACGGGAAGGAGAAAATTGAATCATTAATTTCTGAATATCAAACCGAAAATCGTTACTTTTCAGAGGATTACTATAAAGTTTTGAACTATTACTCTCTCACAAGCAATCATCAAAATAATTTCACCTTCCGAAAAGTTTTGCACCATGAAAATACTGCGGAAAACAGAATGCATGAACTTATAGAGGAAGCTATGGGGAGAAATCAAGCATTATGTGATCTTGAAAGCGAGGAAATAAGAGATGCAATACAAAAATGTAACGATATTAAAGTTATTTTAGAAGCAGGCGGTCAAACAATCGAGCAAAAGATCAAAAAGATTGCTGGTTCTATTACAATAACAGACAAGGACCGGCTCAAGGAGGACATTGTCAGAAAACCAATAACACCAGAAGAAGTAGTGGAAATTAAACATCAAGAAGACGAAGATGCGGAATTAGAGGAAATTGAAGTAAAAAAGATGGGTGCCATTGAATTAATGAGTATAATTGGATCAAAGGGTTTATCGGCGGACCATGTGATTATTATTGGTTTTGATAATGTGAACATGGGTAATTGGATTACTCAAAATGCCTTTTATGTTGCCATGACTCGCGCAAGAAAAAGTTTACATATACTTACAGCACTAAAGTCAGGCGGATCGAGCCGGGCGCACAACTTTTTGGAACAATTAACAGAAGAGCACGTGGAGTACAATAATTACACGAAAACTAATAGAATAAAAAGCCAACTTCGAGGAAAACTAGAATTTAAGCAATGGCTCAACAATCTAAACTTAATGACGCGACAAAGACGGTAAGGGAACTAACCTGCCACTCTTTTATTCATAGCAACAAAAAATATGCAAACAGAACAACTTGGACCCATTTCAATCAAGATAAATGGTGTATAAAAGATTTTTTTAAACTACTTTTTTCTCCGATTATAGGGAGATTGGTTTGTTGGATGAAGACTAATACCTAATTGCCCTGCCTTTGACCGAACGCCAGCTTCGGGCCTTCCGAGCTTAACACCGATCACTCTTGTCGGTGTATTTTGGTTTCATATTGAGTAGTTATAGTAAAAGTAATTCGTTGACTCATCAACATATTCATTATTCCGAATCACCCAGCAAGTTCGCAAGGGTATTTTTCTGGATTCCGGATCAAATCCGGAATGACGATTATTGCCTCTACGTAACTAACATGATCTAATGCCGGCATGGCAGGAAACAAGCAAGCGGGAAACGACGGGGAACTCGAGGTGGTTGCACTTGTGCCATGCCCGAATTGCGGCAAGAAACTCATGATTCTACCCCCAAATTATCCACTATACGACGTACAATGTACCGGCTGTTCATTTCGTGCCCAAGTCAAAACAAACCAAAGTAAACCAAAAAAAGAAATACTTGGGGCTGGTTGGCAAATTATGGATAAAGTATTGAAATCGGGCTATCTCACACCACCACTTTTTGTAAACTTTAAGTGGAGTGACTCAACAGGATCAAATCAAGAAATACGATTTTATCCATTCGTTCCAAAAATGAATCTGAAAAAGTACCAATTACCTCCCACTGCAAAACGAGCAAACTATTGGATGTTTAATTATATTGGTTTAAACTTTCTCCCACATTTCGTACTTTATAAAACGAATTCACTGGATTCTGGATCCCCACTTCGCTAAAGCTACGCGGGGCGCAGCAAGCCCGGAATGACGGATTCGCCATGAAAGAGAAAAGATTAATGTAAAAACACATATTGACATTGTTTTATGCCTGATCAAGGATCAGATCATTATGACGTTAAGTTTATAGAGATGATGTATGCCTATTCCAACGGATGATTATCCACTATATATGCTCAAACTGCTTGATATTTACTATGGGGCAGGTATTTGGAGAAAATATAACTGGTACGACTTTTTGGAAAGCTTGGCGAAGATCATGGCCAAGCACCAAAAAAATTCCCAAAGAAAATAAAACCTCATAGTATCTCTCGTTTCTTTTAAGTACAATCAATACATGGAAACACGGACGACAAAACGCGAGACGAAAGCGGTGAAAAAACTCATTACTCGCTCGTGTTCGATTTGTGCTAAAAAAATGAAAGTTACAGTGTTTACTGACAAAAGCTATTCACCTGGACATTATTTTGCATCATTAGGTATAAAGGAAAAAAATGCGGAATACTGGGAATGCGATGCTTGTTTTGCAGACATGCAGTTGTAGAATTTCATTAATATGTCCGATCCACTTCTCAACCTTATTGCCGATTATAAGCCATTCGACGAAATGGAGCGGTTACATATAAAGCAGTTGCGGCAATTTTTAAAAGAATCAGATAATCCATACGATCGATCAAACCTTTTGGGACACGTGGTTGCAGATGCGTGGATTGTAAATCCTAAGCGAACGCACGTGGTGCTGGTGGAGCACGGGTTAGGTAAGCTATGGATGGCGCCGGGCGGACATTGTGACGGAAACCCTGATGTTTTAAAAACTACGATACGAGAAACAGAAGAAGAAACGGGATTGAAGAACCTCACAACCCTGATAAATGGAAAAGTATTTGATATAAACGTTGGGACTGTACCAACGGGAGAAAAG
>CAYIHP010000026.1:0-8808 GCA_964363175.1 uncultured Candidatus Saccharibacteria bacterium | reverse complement strand
TTCTTCGTCCAAGTTACGAAGCTTTTCTTCACTTACGTTTGGAATATCTCGAGTTACCACTTCAGGACCGAGTTTTGTGTCGCGTACGTCTATGGTGAAATCTTCAATAAGGATTGAGCTGAATCTGTCATCCTTTACTACACGTTGCGAGATAACAATAGCATCTTCAAAGTTGTTTCCGTACCATGGCACAAACGCAACGAGGAGGTTTTGCCCTAATGAAAGTTCTCCCTTGTCAGTAGCTGCTCCATCTGCCAACAGTTGTCCTTTTTTGACAGTATCACCCAATTCAACAAGAGGGTGCTGGGTCATTGCAGTAGATTGGTTGCTTCTGCGGAAGTTTTGCAATCGGTATACGCGCTTTGCAGCGTCTTTTCCTGTAATGGTAACGTGCGATGCGTCTAGCTCCGTCACTTCTCCATCAACATCAGACAAAATAACTTGCCCAGAATGGTACGCACCAATAAATTCAAATCCTGTTCCCACTCGTGGAGCCTGTGGCTTCACGGACGGAACTGCTTGACGTTGCATATTCGAACCCATCAAAGACCGCTGCGCATCATCGTGTTCAATAAACGGAACCATACCAGCACCAAGAGAGAGTGATTGCTGCGGAGCAACGTCCATATATTCAATCAAATCGGAAGTAACTTCCATAAATTGTCCTTGCTGTGCGCGCGTTTCAATGAGTGCATTTTTGAATGACCCATCTTTTCCTAATGGTTCTGTTGCCTGCGCAATTACAACTTTGTCTTCTTCATATGCATCTAGATACGCCACTTCATTTGTAGCTTTTCCATTCACCACTTTTCGGTACGGAGTTTCTAAAAATCCATATGCGTTAATACGAGCAAACAGCGCAATGTGTCCTACCAGACCGATGTTTGGTCCTTCCGGAGTTTGCACAGGACAAATACGGCCATAATGGCTTCGATGAACGTCTCGAACTTCGAACCCAGCACGGTTTCTATCTAATCCTCCAGGCCCCGTTGCAGATACTCTACGCTTATGTTCAACCTCAGAGAGTGGATTTGTCTGATCCATAAACTGGGAAAGTTGAGAGCTGGTATAAAACTCTTTAATAGCAGCAATAATAGGACGAGCATTAATGAGTTGAGATGGTGTCATTTTTTCTAGCTCCAATGTGCTCATGCGGTCTTTTGCAATACGCTCCATTCGAATGAGGCCCACTCGAAACTTGTTCTGGATTAATTCACCAACAGCTCGTACTCGCCTGTTTCCTAAGTGGTCAATATCATCTGCTGCCTCTTGCGTGTTGTTTAATCGAATAACTTCTCTAACCACTGCAACTAAGTCTTCAATTCTAAACATGCGATGTTCTGGAGTTTCCGGAACCTCGAGGTTTAATCGTTGGTTAATTCTGTGACGGCCCACTTTGCCAAAATCATATCTATCGAATTTGAAAAACATGTCGTGAATCATTTGCTTTGCATTGTCTACCGTAGCAAGATCTCCTGGCCTGAGTCGCTTGTACACTTCTTTTAAACCCTCTGCTTGGTTTTTAGAAATATCTTTTGCAAATGTTTGTTTAATATATTGTCTGTCTTTATCTGTATCAATATCTGCAAACAACTTCGCAATATCTTCATTTGTTTCTACGCCCATTGCTCGCAAGAGGGCAGTCACCGCAACTTTGCGCTTACGATCAATCTTTACATATATAGCTCCGTCCGTTGCAGTTTCTAGTTCTAACCATGCTCCTCTGTTTGGAATAATTTTTCCTCCGTACCAATTTCTGCCCTTGCTTGTCGTGGAAGAGAAAAACACCCCTGGAGATCTAATCAACTGAGAAATAATAACTCGTTCAACTCCGTTAACAATAAATGTGCCTCGTGGAGTCATAATAGGAAACTCTCCGAGGTACACTTCTTGTTCTTTTACTTCCCCTGTCTTTTTATTTACCAAGCGAACTGCGCATCGAAGCGGTGCTTCATAAGTAGCGTTTCGATCCCTCGCAGTTTCTTCTGTATGTTTTGGAGCATCGAGATAGTGGTCAACAAAATGCAATTCTAAATTCCCGGCGTGGTCCTCAATTGGGGAAATTTCTCGAAACAGCTCTGCAAGCCCTTCTTCAAAGAACCATGCATTAGAGTCAAGCTGTATCTGAAGAAGATTCGGAACACCCGTAACTAAATCAGTAAACTGAGAAAACGTTTTCCGCTTACGGATTGGAACTGGATGAGTAACGCTACTGGTAGATTCGGGCATAATAATGGAGGGAATTATTGAGCCTTAAAAAATTAAAAATACGTATGATACAAAAAAACAGGATGCAACAGATCGCATCTGTTAAAAATACTATTGGTTGAAAATTGGACGATGCACTGAAATAGAGTATATGGGGTGTGTAAAACCCTGTCAAGCAGTTTTCAGCCCATTTGATAAAAATCAAGGTGAGTTATCCACACGTAGTCCGAGATTTCTCCCCCTCGTATGAGGGGGAGCACTCTGCATCAGCAGAGGAGGGGGTAATTACGTTGCGTACGACCCCTCCCCCCGCCAGCTTGGCGGGGCGCCTCCCCTCATACGAGGGGAGGAAATACGCTCACGTTATCGATACCTCGCCTCAACCGAACCAACCGCCCGTGCCCCTCGCGCACTTTCTACCAACTCATCCACCGTTTCCCCGGTTATCTCAACCAGCTCCGCAGATATCGCTTGCGCAAAAATAGTCGCCGTTACAATCCCCGTCCGCACTAAACCATAACTCCCCGGCCCGGCGTGCACGCTAATTCGAGTAATACTTTCTTTGTCTTTTTTTACCTCTATTAATAGCTCCTCTATATATAACAAGAGGTCCGTTCCCACTTTTGGTGTATTTGTAAATTCGCGAATACCAAGAACTTTTTCGTTGTCAGCCAAAATAACTCGTGCAGTTGGGTGCGCGGTGTCGATGATAAGAGTGAGAGAATTTTTCATACAGGTGTATTCTGCTCCGGATTCCACTTTGGTTCAATAAATACAAATGTTTTCCCTTTACCTTCTATGGAATATGGCGTTTTTGGTTGAACATATAATACATCGCCCGCATGTAATTCATGAATTACTCCATTCACATTCGCAATAAAGTCCCCATCAATAATAAACATTCCTTCAGTGCAGTATTTATTTTGCTTACGTCCCTCTAGCGGGTACCTTCCATCTTGCTCAACATATGCAGAAGATAACCTATTTGTTGGAGAATCTGGGTACAGATAACACACTCCGCCCGGGATACTATATTTCTTTGCTTGGTTTTTCGTAAAAAGATAATTGTTCATAAAATAAAAAGTGGTTTATGAAACTGAGTAATATTTTCTTTCGTACCATCTTTGTGGAATACAACCACATCTTCAATTCGAACACCGCCAATCCCAGGGTAATATAATCCTGGCTCTACCGTAAGAACCATTCCCGGTTCAATAATGCGATCACACACAGCGTTTAATCGAGGACCTTCGTGAACAGAAAGCCCGAGACTATGCCCGGTACCGTGCATAAAGCCTTTCTCTGGAGAAGTTGGATACCCGCGCTTTTGAAACGCCACAACCGTTCGTGCATGTACGGCTGAACAAACTTCGCCCACCGAGATACTATCCGCAATTTCTTTTTGCACTTCTTGAACTGCGACAAATAGCTCCTTCAAACTTTTCTGTGGTTTTCCTTTTACAAATGTTCGTGTCATGTCCGCAAAAAAACCAGTCTTTTCTGAACGAGGGAAAATATCAATAATAATAGACTCGTTGGCAAGCAAAAAACCACTTCCTTCATCATGAGGACGCGCTGTTTGCTCACCCGATGCAACAATAATACCTTCAGGACAACTGTATCCCTGTTCAAGTAAGTGGGTTTGTATTCGATACTTTATATATTCGCTCGTCAATATATCCCCTTTATATTGAATGCTTTTCCCTTCAATTACACTTTCAGAGAGAATGCTATAGACGAGATCAAATACTGATTCATTTACGCGTTGTGCAGCTATCATATTCTGCAACTCAATTTCTGTTTTCATGTCCCGCTCCGATTCAAAATCATGAATGCTAATTTGAATGCCGACTTCCTCCATTGCACGAGCAAAAACAAACGGTATATTTGCAGAAACTTTCGCCTCGGAAATAGTGTACTTTTTTAGTACAGCAATAAGCGTTTCGGAAAATGTTTTTCCTACATACGGCTCAAGTCGTTCAACCCACACACCATTTTTCAGTAATTGAATTTTCTGCAATTGTACATCGTATTCACGCGCATCAAAGAACACGGTCGGCACCTGCCCATCCGCAGCAATATAAATAAAAGAATCAGAGGCAGTTATTCCTGCTCTGTGTAGTATTTCCGAACCCTTGGAATCAACTAATACATATGCGCTGTTCATACGTGTATTTACTATAAGATAAAATCCTGAATTGAGCAGTGCGTCATGCAGCTCAATTCAGGTTGTGCTTAAACTTCTCTTAATAAGCACGTTTCGCACACAATACGGGGAGGGGCGCCCAAAACGCGTTGAATCGATTCATCTCTGGGCGGTCACCAGCAAGAAAGATACTGTTCTCACCGAAGTCATCATAATAGATACGACCAACGGCAGCATATTCACCGCCTTGTGAATATATGATTCTTCGCACTGCGTCGTCATCCATTTGTACCCCGTACCATCGCTCATAAAATGTGCGATATTGGTCTGGAATACGCGCAATAACTTCGTGAAGATCAGGATGAAGACTCTCCATCATTCCAAAATCTCCTTGCATCATCCGCTGCGTACAATCTGCGGCAATCATGCGAAAGTTTCCCTTCCCACGTTTTGCATCAAAGAGTTCAAGTTCAATGGGTACATCTACTGGCATCAATTCCTGAAACGCATCGAGTGAACATTGGCATCGTCGAACAAACTCCATTCGATCAACTCCCACTCTCTGCAATACAGATTCAGCATCCGCTTCAAAGTCTCCCATACCAATGATGAATCGGTGCGAAATACCAAGTTCTTTGCAGAAGCGAGATAGCTCGGGGATAATCCGGGCGAACTGCTGTGCAACCAGACCTACACCTGTTCCTAGGCCATCAAACGTATAGCGAAATGGAACTTGCACATTTCCTGTTTCTTCATACGCGTAATCAGGACAAAACGCCCCTGCAAAAGTCACCTCTTTTCCGTCCCTCCCAGCTTGAATCACACGCGCAAGTGCATGTGCAATAGTCGCTGACGGAATAACCATTTGCAAACGATAGAGCAGTTCCGCAAATCGCATTCCTAAATCACCCTCAAACGCTGATCGAAATGACGCCGAGGTTCGAATAACCTCAGCCTGAAACTTTGAGGGCTCTTTCCCTTGCACAACTCGGTAGATTGGCATCACATTACCCTCTCTATTGCGTTCTCCAGCCGACTCAACCGGAAGTGCAAAGAAGCGAATAGCTCGATGTTGAGGATTTTTTCCTCCTTTTGTATCTTTCGCAACCAAGTGCTTCTTTCCAGAATAATTCGCATTGAATATATTCGGAAAAAAACACTGGAACAGGCGATACAGCAGCCAATTCTTTGGGGGTTCTCCCTCACCATTATTCAAATCAATGCCTAATCTTCTTGCAAGAATTGAATTGCTTTTCACTCCATCAACCTCAGCAAAATCCATTGGTTGAAATGATGGGCTTCGATTACATGCGACCAAGTCAAAATATTGACCCGCCTCGGTTGCATCCATTCCAGATGCCACAAGGGTCTGCTCAAATTGAGAGCGATCATTTTCATGACGAAGCCTGCCAAGATCCTGTGCCGTTCGAAAGAAAACCTGAACTTCTTGAGCGAACCCAGATCCATTGTTCATTGTAACCATTTCTAGCTCCCTGTTTTTGTATTGTGATGAAAAGAACACTTAAACGCTAGAGCTCCCGGTTGTATCCGGGAGCTCATGGGAAAATCTTTTAGGTTTTAAGAAAAGATACTACCAAGAATTTCCGGAACGTGCGCACGCATACAGAACATGCCACAGGTTTTTTGGCATGGTACGCTTCACGGAAATAATGGATATACGATTCATATTGTTATTGATGATATGCCCTTCTTAAAAACAGGTCAAATTCGGTTGACTTTTCGGGAGCTTCTGCTATAGTGTATCTATCACCAATGGAAAACAAGCCCTACAAGGTCCCGTCCTTATGGGGCCTTTTCTTTATATAACCTAGCTTCGCTTGTAAATCGTTCATATAGCGAAGATAGGTTTTAAATTGCTTAAACTTAAGGAGTGCAGAGAATTTTTCTTGATTCGGGATAAGAACAGCTCCTAGCTTATCCTTTTCCAATAAATAATTAACCAAACAATAAAAATCTCCATCACCAGTTACAATTATAGCTTTATCGTAATTCTGGTATTCAATCATAGCTTGTAAGACTAATTCTGCATCGCAATTCCCTTTTGTTTTTCCATCTTTGTATTTCAAGGTTGGCTTGAAAATACAAATAAATCCCGCTGCTTGCAAGGACGCATACATACGATTATTGCCCTCGATATAGCCGATAAACAAAAAAGCTTGAGTCACGCCATATTTTTCCCTCAGGTATACGCGGAACTTCGTAAAGTCCAAAGTCCACCCAGAGTTACGGATCGAAAGATTAACGTTCTGACTATCGATAAATGCAAAATTATTCCCCTCCTTCATATTCCCATTTTACCACAATGCGTACAGAAAAAGAAAAATACTTTTTCAAACCGTTACATTTTGTAACGGTTTCAGTTGTCCGAAGTTTTCGGACACTTCGCGGGGAACAGCAAGCTAAAGAAGCCCTGCCCGCCGTACTGGCGGGTAAAGCAGCTAACGAAGCTGAGCCAGAAGCTCCTCTATTATCTCCCGCTCATTCCACGGGATAATATCTTTTCCAATTCCCATTCCGCGCTCTGCGCCTTTACCCGTACACACAACTACGTCACCTGGTTTTGCATCGTGCAATAAATTGCTGATTGCCTCGCGGCGATCGGGGATTCGCTGCCACTGAACACTCGATCCCACTAACCCTTTTTCTAAATCGCTATAGATTTGTTCTTCACTTTCCGTCCACGGGTCTTCGTTTGTTACTACAATTTTGTCCGCATACTTCGCAACAGCACGTGCCATTTCGGGACGCTTTCCGCGATCTCTGAGACCGGCAGCACTGAGTGTTGCTAATATTCTCCCGCCTTCGCCATTTGGGCTTCGGCGAGGCAAGTCCGAATATAATCTCTCTAAGGCATCCGGTGTTACTGCGTAATCAATAATTACAGTGAAGCCTTGTGGGGCTTCAATTTTTTCCATTCTTCCCGGAACTTTTTCTACCGCAGCGATGCCTGCCGAAATTTTCTCTTTTGAAATTCCAACTGCTGCTGCTAGCAAACTAGCCGCTGCTGCATTTTCTTTGTTAATGCTCCCCGCAAGTGGCGTATTTGTTTGTGAAATTATTTCAGCAGTCATTCGAACTACACGAACGCCCTTGCCCGCCCTGTCTAATATTGCACGCACACGCTCATCATCTTGTTTACCAACAAGTGGCGCATTGGGCTTTAACAAGGCCACTATTTTTTCTTTTGCAGCAGCATATGCATCCATTGTGTTGTGATAATCCAAATGCTCACGTGCAATGTTTAATATAATCGCACCATCAAACTTCATCCCCGCTAATCTATGTTGATCAAGTGCATGCGACGTTGTTTCCAACACCACATGTATAACGCCACACTGTCGCATCTTTTGTAAATATCCAAAAATCTTTTTACTGGGCAACGTCGTCATTTTCGTTTCGTTGAATTCTTCATTGCCTGCGACACGAAACGAAACAGTGGTGAGCATACCAACTTTTTCTTTGCCATACGTCTGCTCCAAAATACTTGCAAGCAAATAACTTGTCGTTGTTTTCCCGTTTGTCCCCGTAATACCATAAATATACATGTTTTTGTCCGGCATACCGTACAACACCCGCCACATACGCGACTGTAAAAAATGGTATACGTTCTTGAGTTTTTGATACAAGCTCATCATAGATAGTATATATCGTTATTCAGTATTCGTTATTCGTCTAGTAATAAAAAAGTCGCGCAGATCCGTAAAGATACACGCGACGTACTTCTCTCGTTCGCCCAAGCTATTTAGGGTCACAATAGGGAGAAAATTGACTTGGGGTAGGACTGTAGCAAGTAGCCGTAGAAGAACCAATCCACTTGCCGCTACCGCGATCAAAAGTACAGGTCCGAACTTCAAGCCGATCACTGGGCATCCGCTTCTCTGTTCCGAAAAAACAAATTTCCTTGGAACTGCCCTCAAAAAGAGCTGACCAATCCTCTGGAAATAAGTGAGGGTGTGTCAATAACGCATCCCACACGTTTTCATCCAACGGTTGCTTCCCTTCACTTCGCAACGCCCTGCCAATAATGACATCCGCGGAGTTGTCTCCCTGATGCTCGTACGCATCCCCCGCAGAATCGCAAGGCATGGATTCCTTAGGTCGATTTTCCGAATACTGCAAAGGTGAATGAAAAAGCTTCACCTCGCGACCGTCGAAGTACAGCACCCCATCTCGATTTTCCAGAAAAACCCGCTCCTGCCAATACTCGGGCTCCCAAGAGGGTTCTTTGTACTTAGTACGCGACTTTCGAAATACAGATACTGTATTCTCATTGATCGTGATTGCCCTTCGGGCAAACGCCCGCAGCAATTTTTCGCGAACGGAACTCGCAAGATGACACCCCTGCGGATTTCTCATAAACGAAAGCAGTTCATCAAATCCCTGCTCAACCATAACACCTTCAAGCACCAACTCATTCTCCGCAGTAGCGCTAG
>CAYIHP010000025.1:0-9026 GCA_964363175.1 uncultured Candidatus Saccharibacteria bacterium | reverse complement strand
TCAGGGCGTAGTTGGTTTTGCAATCGGCTTTATTTTGGGCGGTGCGGTTTCAAAATTAGTGGCCTCACTAGTAAGCGATATAATTAATCCACTCGTTGGGCTTATTTTGGGGTTTGCGGGTGGATTAAAAGCACAGTCATTTACCATATGGACTGCAAGAGTAATGTGGGGGAACTTTGTAGGAAATCTAATTGATTTTATTATTATCGCACTTGTGGTTTATTACGGGTTTATGTTGCTCGGGCTGACGAAATTCGATAAGAAAAAAGAGTAGCCAGGGTAAGGCGTATTTGCAAAAGTGCCTGTTCTAGGGTATTCTTTTGCCTTATGTCGCGTGCATCACACAATATAAATTTTGATAGAGTTTCATTTGAATTTGGCGCAAACAAGCCAATTTTATCTGAAGCTACGTTTTCTGTGCGTGAGGGTTTGAAAATTACGCTCATGGGGCAAAACGGCGCAGGGAAAAGTACGCTGTTTGGTCTTATTACAGGAGAAAACAAGCCGGAATCCGGGCGGATCAATATTGCCCAGGGGTTGACGATTGCAGTTGCTCCGCAGGTGATGCCTCGCGATGAGCTTTCGTTAACGGTTCGAGAATTTTTTGCAAAGCGGTTTCCCGATGTTGTGTATGACCTAGATAGAAGGATAGAGGATGTTTTAGAGGTGGTAAATTTTCACGTAAAAAACGATAAGAAAATCTCAGATCTTTCCGGTGGCCAACAAGCTCGGCTACTGCTTGCATCCGCTCTTATTCAAGACCCAGATTTATTATTGCTTGATGAGCCAACGAACAATTTAGACACTGCGGGTATTGCCCACTTAACAGACTTTTTGAAACAGTATGAAAAAACGTGCATCGTGATTTCTCATGATGCGGAGTTTTTGAACGCATTTTCTGATGGTGTGCTTTATCTAGATGTGTTTACACATAAAATTGAACAATATGTTGGAAACTATTATGACGTTGTGGAACAAATAACTGCCCGAGTAGAAAAAGAAAATCGTGAGAATGCTCGGCTTGGGAAGAAAATACAAGCGAATAAAGACAAGTCTAACTTTTTTGCGATGAAGGGTGGGCAAATGCGTTTAGTTGCAAAACGGATGCGTGAAGAAGCTGCGGAAATGGAAGAAGCGAAAGTGGACGTGCGTAAAGAAGATAAAACAATTCGGGATTTCAGTATAGAGGCGCAAGACGATATGGGCGGAGACATCGTTCGCATCTCGTCATATTCACTTATGTCAAATCACGTGCCGGTTACAAAAAAGGCGAACATCGTGCTGAAGAAAAATCAACATTTGTTACTTGCCGGCCCAAATGGGATAGGGAAAAGTACGTTATTGGAATCTATTGCCAAAGGAACTGCTGAAGGCGTTATTATCGCACCAGATACGCTGGTTTGTTATTATCGTCAGGATTTTTCTACGCTGAACTTTGAAGATACCGTTCGAGAGGCATTGTTCTCTGTGATGAAAGATAAAGTAGAACAGCATATGCGTTCCTGTGCCGCAGGATTTTTAATAACAAACGACATGATGGGCTTAAAAATTGGCGACCTTTCGGAAGGTCAAAAGGGTCTGGTTGCATTTGCGCAGCTCGCACTGCAAAAGCCTGGGCTGTTAATTCTTGATGAACCGACTAATCATATTAATTTCCGCCATATTCCGGTGATTGCGCAGGCGCTTGATGCGTACAAAGGAACAATGATCCTGGTAAGTCACGTTCCAGAATTTGTTGCACAAATCAGAATAGACGAGGTGCTGGAACTGGCGGTATAGTAGTTTTATGAAAAAACATCTCATAGCAATATCTTTTTTTAGTTTTTTGAGTAGCTGTCTAATTGCACATCCGGTACATGCTACCGTATCAAGTCGTGTGAATATTATTGATAAGAGTGATAAAGAATCTTTTGCTGAGGGTAGCACGCAGCGTATCACGGTGAAGTATCAGGCATACCCATACGGAGGTACAGTTCGAGGTACTTTAGAAGCTCATGTTGATTCCATAGACATTAGTAATATTTCTCCGGAGCCATCTTCAAATATACGGAGCGAAGATCAGGGAAAGAGATTTCTGAAATGGGATTATACGTTGGCTGCATCTGAAACTATGGCAGTTTCCTTTGATGTGAAGGTGCCGAAAAAAGGATTACATGGTAGAGATTCTTTTAATATTCAGGCATATGCATCCGAGGGGTATAACTTGCGTAAATGGAGTATTGGAGCGCCTGAAAAGAAACCTACTCCGACACCTGTGGCTAAAGTTGCAATACGTGCGCCTGGTCTTACGAGCGGTCAGGTGAATAGTTTATTCCGATCAATTTATGGGCGAGCCCCTGTTAGTCAAGAGCTATTGTATTGGCACAAGCGGTCTATTGAAAAAAGAACAGCCACTCTTATAAAGGGTGCTATGGCGTTTCAAAAAGCTCAAGGCAAAAGTCCAAAGGATACTACAAAAATACCTATAGCTATAGCCCCCGTACCTGCACAGCCAATAAAACTTTCGGAAAAGGAATTTCGAATTGGCGGAATTAGCTCTCTAGATGTAGATCCTGATGATCAAGAAATTGACTGGGTTGTTGCTGAGGCGGTGAAGAAGAAATATCCAAACGTAAAAATTGAACTGTGTCCAGGGAATGATTTTAAAAACTGTATTATTTTAGATGCAGTTGCGGAAAATGATGGGAATCAAAACATTAATATGCCACCTGTTCCTCGAGTTGGAAAATGGTATTTGCATATCATCGGCCGCAATACGATTGACGGATTAGTTCCGAGCGTTTCGATATCGAAACGTATAGAAGTGCAATAAGTGTTTTTTTATTCTTGGTAATTACAGGTATAATCATAATAAGGAAAAGTTACAGAAAAATTTATTAGAAGATTAATTAACTTTTTTTATTATGCAATGCAAAAAATGTAACAAAGAAATACCAGACCAGGTAACTCATTGTGCGTATTGCGGTGCTGCAACTTCTGAGGCGATACCCAACATTCAAATAACTCCTGCCACAACGAGTAAGCGTTTTATAAATTATATAGTTGATGGAATTGGTATTATGATTGTTTCTTCCCTGGTTAGTGCCTCAATATCTGGCAGCTCCTCTTGGTTATTACAATGGCTTGTTGTTCCTTTTGTGTATTATTTTATTTCTGAAGTTCTTTGGTCTAAGTCTCCTGCGAAATTTGTAACAAATACGAAAGTAGTAACAGAGTATGGGGGAAAGCCAACGGCTTCACAAATTGCTATTCGAAGTATCGTCCGTTTTATACCGTTCTACCCTATTTTCTTTTTACTCACTACAAAAAAGGGTCATCGCATAGGTTGGCATGATCGCTTCGCGCACACGGTAGTTGTTGAGGATTAATAATCGATGAAAATTGTAATGAGATAGTGGCATGTGTACTTACGGCAGTAGCCGTGTATCATATACATATGGTTTCACTAACTTCACTACTCCCGATTATTGGGTATACGGGTATTGCTGGCATTGTATTTGCGGAATCTGGGCTTCTTATCGGGTTTTTCTTACCAGGAGATAGCTTGCTTTTTACTGCAGGATTTTTAGCATCTCAGGGGGTATTTGGCATTGTTCCGATTATCCTAATATCAATAATTGCTGCAATAGCAGGAGATTCTGTGGGGTATGCATTTGGACACCGTGTGGGCAGAAAGATTTTTACGAGAGAAGATTCTTTGCTTTTTCATAAAGATAACTTACTGAAAGCCCAAGCGTTTTATGAAAAGCATGGTGGCAAAGCGATTATTCTTGCTCGTTTTATGCCAATCATTCGTACATTTGCTCCTATTTTGGCTGGGGTTGGCACAATGAAATACAACAAATTTTTGGCGTATAACGTGGTTGGGGGCGTGCTGTGGGCTGCGGGATTGCCATTTTTAGGCTATTTCTTGGGTAGCACGATTCCTGATGTAGATAAATATTTACTGCCAATTATTATTACTATTATTATTGTTTCTCTTCTCCCTTCCATTATTCACGTGCTTCGCACCCAAGAAGATAGAGATCGCATAAAGAAATATATTCAACAATTATTGGGGTATGCCAAATGATTTTCGAGACGCTGTTACCTCTATAATGCTTTGGGCTTTGGCGGCAGGTATTCTTGTCGTGGTGTTAATTGTTTTGAGTCTTGTATGAATAGCCAAGTGAACAGGCCCGCCAGTACGGCGGGTAAACTTACGTTCCCTATTGACCCATACACTGTTTCTGGATATTCATTTGGGCAAAGAGTTCGCAGTCGTAAAATATTGTGGGCGCGGCATCTGGGGGATGATATTGTAGCCCGTAGCGGTACTCCTGTTGTATGTATTGGGGACGGAAAAGTGGTTTGGGCAGAGGTGCGCGGGGGTACAAAAGAAAAACGCAATTGGGGCGGCGTGGTTATAGTGGAGCACGTTAACGTAGCAACGGGACTCTTTTTTTATTCCGTATATGGGCATATAACAAACATTGTTGTTTCACAAAATTCGGAAATAAAACGTGGGGACCCTATTGGAACTATTGCGGCGGGAAATACTGCAGAAAACGGATATTGGAAATTGGCACATCTGCACTTTGGAATATATACTGGGCCATGGATACATAAAGTATTGCCGGGGTATGCTAGGCCATTTGAGGGCAGAACAAAGTTTCGGTGGTGGCAAGATCCAAAACCATTTATTGATTCGTATATAACATGAGTGTTGAAACAGAACAAATTAAAGAACGGATAAATATTGCCGATGTTGTCGGTGAGCACGTGAAACTAAAAGCGGCAGGGCAAAGCCTAAAAGGCTTATGTCCGTTTCATGCAGAAAAAACCCCTTCGTTTATTGTCACCCCTCGCAAAGCAAGTTGGCATTGTTTTGGATGCTCTGAGGGTGGTGATATATTTTCGTTTGTACAAAAAATGGAGGGTATTGATTTTCCTACTGCACTCAAACTCCTTGCAGATCGGGCAGGGGTGAAACTTCCCGACAGGCGCCCAGAAAGTGAAAGTCATCGGCAACGATTATTTAGTTTACTTGTGTCAACGGCGCAGCTGTATCATGAAATACTTATGAATCAGAAAGCGGGAGAGCGGGCGAAGCAGTATATGCTTGAGCGCGGTGTTCGTGAAGAAACAATGAAAGAATTTATGATCGGGTATAGCCCCCATGCGTGGGGTACGCTTTCCAAGTGGTTGGTAAAAAAAGGATTTCGTATAGATGAGATGATAGCGGCTGGAGTAGTGGGGAAGTCAGAGAGTGGCAAATTGTTTGACCGTTTTCGAGGACGGATTATATTTCCGGTACTCGATTTACAGGGTAGGGTTATTGCCTTTGGTGGCAGAATAGTGCCGTGGCATGAAACGGGAAATGAAGGTAAATACGTAAACTCTCCAGAAACTGCGCTCTATGAAAAAAGAAGAACGGTGTATAACCTTTCTCGTGCAAAGAAAGTACTTCGTGGCGGAAATGCATGTATCGTTGTGGAGGGGTATATGGACGTTGTGATGCTGGTACAATCAGGTGTTGAAAACGTAGTGGCAACATCGGGAACTGCGTTAACGGAAGAACATGTTGAACTGTTAAAGCGTTTTACCAATACGCTCCATTTTGCATTCGACGGCGATAGTGCGGGTTGGAAGGCAACTATAGTAGCTACTCAAAGCGCTCTATCTACTGGCATGAATGTGGATACTATTGTATTGCCAGAGGGGAAAGATCCAGCAGATATTGCAAAAGAGAGTCCCGAACGCCTCCAAGAAGTTTTAAGTCACACAAAGCCGTTAATGGAAGTATTGGTAGAGCGTATAGGGGCAGGTACTGTTTCTGAAAAAGAACAAGCGCTTGCCGCGCTTGTGCCGTTGCTGCGGCTCGTGAAAAACCCTATCGTGCAAGGCACCATGGTTGAACATTTGGCACAACTTTTAAAAACACCGGAAGCACAAATTATTTCGCTTATTGGTCAAAACGAAACGGTTTTTACGCCCCCTGCTTTTTCCGGACAAGCGTCATTGCCTGTAGAATATCAGCTTCTTGGACTGTTACTTGTGTACCCAGAGTTACGAGCGGCATACATGGGCAGTGTTCATGAGGAGTTCTTTATTGACCAAATTGCGCGTGAGGTGTATAACGAAATGAAGCGAACGGATACTTCTCAAGAGGATATTCAAGAGAAGTATAGGTCGTTTTGTATTGCTGTTCAGTCAAGAGTAGAGGAGGGTATTAAAACATCCAGCTTTTCTCCGGAACAGGAAATTCAAACGATCATTCGGTTGCTTGAGAGACGGTTGCTTTTAACTCAGCTCAAAGAGCTGCAAACGCAGCCCCGTAAATTTCAAGTAGCACTCGAGAAGCTTGCGAAAATAGATAATTAATATGGGCATGCCTCTAAAAAAGAAACAAAAGAAAAAAGTGATAAAAAAACCACTTGGAAAGAAACCACCAGCCGTCGCTAAAGCTATGGCCGGCAAGGCGAAGAAAGTTTCTTCGCGCCCAAAAAATAATTCAAAGAAGAAAGTTAAAAAAAAGCATAATGCAGCTCCGAGGGTTATTATTACCGTGGAAGAAGTGATGACGTCTGAAAAAGTATCGTTTTTATTACAAAAAGGAACACAAACGGGATTTGTGACAGAAGAAGAAATTTTAAACGGTATACCAGAAGTTGAGGAGCACATTGAGGCACTGGAATTTTTGTTTGATGAACTAGAAAATAGAGGCATCCTCATAGAAGAACCGCAAGACAACCTGATTGGGTATGAGTTGCCCGCATCATTTGCGCCCGTAAAAGAAGTAAAAAAAGAGCAAAAAAAACAATCCACCGATTCTATTATTGATATTAGTAATATTTCTGACGATTCCGTTCAGATGTATTTACGTGAAATTGGAAAAGCGGCGCTGTTAACTGCCGACGAAGAAGTAGAGCTTGCAAAGCGTATTGAGCAGGGTGACCAAGAAGCTCGTAAGCGTCTTGCAGAGGCAAATTTGCGTTTGGTTGTTTCTATTGCAAAGCGGTATACGGGAAGAAAAAATCTGTCGCTCCTTGATTTAATCCAAGAGGGAAATTTGGGACTGTTCCGCGCCGTTGAAAAATTTGATTATCGAAAAGGGTATAAATTTTCTACGTATGGTACGTGGTGGATTCGTCAGGCAATAACTCGCGCACTTGCAGACCAATCCAGAACTATCCGTATTCCGGTGCATATGGTTGAGACCATTAATAAATTTACCCAGATTCAACGCAGGTTGCTTCAAGACTTAGGTCGAGACCCATTACCGGAAGAAATAGCTGCAGAAATGGAGCTTCCTGTTGAAAAAGTTCGACATATTATGAAGATTTCTCAAGAAACAGTTTCCATTGATGCTTCGGTAGGTGACGATGAAGAAGATTCAACGTTGAAAGATTTCATTGAAGATGAAGTGACTATTACCCCACAACAATCTGCAGGAAGGGAAATTCTTGAAGGGCATGTTGCAGAAATTTTGGGCGACTTAACTCCCCGCGAACAGAAAATTTTAGAAATGCGTTTCGGGCTATCTGATGGAGTAACGCATACGCTGGAAGAGGTTGGAAAAGAATTTGATGTAACTCGCGAACGTATCAGGCAGATTGAAGCAAAAGCACTCGAAAAAATCCGCGACCATCACAAGGTGAAGAAACTACGGGATTATTAGCAATTTCTCCCCTTTTTCAAGGGGGAGTTAGAGGGGGTGAAAGTGTTGCGTGCACACACCCCACCCAGCCTCCCCTTGAAAAGGGGAGGAGACTGTTTTTACCGTAAGCTTCCAAGCAAGCTTTGCGCGGTCATTTCTTTTGGCGCCTTCAGGCCTAAAATTTCCAGTGCTGTAGGTGCTACGTCAGCCAAGAACCCGATCGGGTTTCCTAATATTTGTTGTACTTCCCCGTCTTTTTTCGGTTCCGGTAGTTTGCTCTCTTTTGAGATGTAAATAACCGGTACCGGGCTATTGGTATGATCTGTGGTTTGTTTATGCGTTAAGTGGTTGATGATCATTTCCGCATTGCCATGGTCGCATGTGAGAAGTACACCACCGCCTATAGCAAGTGTTGATTCCACTACTCTTCCTATTTGCTTGTCTACGAATTCAACAGCTTCTACCGTGGGCTGGAATTTCCCCGTATGTCCCACCATGTCGGGGTTCGCGTAGTTCATCACAATGACGTCAAATTTGTTTTTCTCTATTTCTGTCAGTACGTAATCAGTGATTTCTTTTGCGCACATTTTTGGATGCTCTGAAAAATCTTTTGTTTTAATAGATGGTATGTGTACGTCCGTTTCTCCTTTGTAGGGTAAGTCTCTGCCTGCGTTAAAAAAATAGGTGACATGGGCAAATTTTTCGCTTTCCGCAATACGAAGCTGTGTTAAGTTGTTATCTGCAATTACTTCACCGAGAGTATTTGGGATAATCGCATCGGGGAAAAAAACATCAGTTTCCACTTTTTCATCAAAGCTTGCCATGGTTGCAAATACTACATTTTGGAACTTCGTTACAGGGAATTTATCAAACTTGGGATCGGCAAACGCAGCTGTTAACTGCCGCGCTCTATCTGATCGGTAGTTATAAAATATGACAGAGTCACCGTCTTTAATAGTACGGAGCGTACTCTTTTCACCTATAATCATGGGCGACGCCGATTCGAAGCTTTGCTTTTCTCCTTTTACATATGCAGCTCTCATCGCGTCTTTCCAATTTGGGAATGATTTGCCTTTGCCTTCTACGAGCAGATTATATGCTTCTTTGGTTAAGTCCCAGTTTTGGGCACGGTCCATTGCGTAGTATCTCCCGATCATTGTTTCTATTGTTCCTGCTTTTGTCTTTTTCATGACTTCTTCTAATTGCCCCACAAAACTTTCTCCGTCATCTGGTGAAGAGTCGCGCCCATCAAGAAATATGTGAATAAATGTTCTGTCTCCAATACCGGCGTCGGCTGCTGCTTGCAGGAGGGCAATTTGATGATTGATATGGCTATGGACGCCACCATTGCTTAGCATTCCCATGGTATGAAGTGCAGCGTCTTTGT
>CAYIHP010000024.1:0-9399 GCA_964363175.1 uncultured Candidatus Saccharibacteria bacterium | reverse complement strand
CTTTTTTTATAGTTCGCTTAATATTTCCTCCCCTCATATGAGGGGAGGCGCCTGCCATCCGCCGACTGGCGGAGGCAGGGGTGGGGTCGATACGTCGTTCGCCGAACTACCCCCTCCCCAGCTTCGGCTGGGTGCTCCCCCTCATACGAAGGGGAGAAATTGCGCGCTTCCCGTGCATCTTGTGCATTCCGGCAAACGCTTCTTTCCACACCGAAAATAAATTCCAAGAAAAGAGTGAAAGTATAAAAAATATAAATAATCTTCCTGCGATGAAAATACTATATTTCACCTCATCACCAAACGTCATATTTTTTGCAAGCATCCAGATATAATTTCTCAGCGATAGTCTCGTTCTGTTATTTGTAATTCTTTGCGCAATGCTACTTGGCGCGATTCCCCAATTAAACATTCCCCGTTTTCCCATAGTGCGCGCGTGATATCCGACTAAAACGGGAACGTATTGCACTTTCCAGCCAGCTTTGTGTAATCGCCAACCTAAGTCCACGTCTTCTTTGTATGCAAAGAAGTTCACATCAAAAATCTCAAGATTTTTTATGTGACCCGCCGTACTGGCGGGCTGACATGCAACACTTTTCAGCGCCTCAACCCTATACATCCCACACCCACCCGTTACAGCAAAAATATTTTCTTGCGTATTATATTGCCCGGTATCTGGTTCGTTTGAACCGCGCTCTTTTCCATTTAATGCGAGCGTTTGAACAATGCCGGCGGAATCCAGTATCCGCGACCCTGACCCCCTCTCGCTCCCCCTCATATGAGGGGGAGAAATCTTACGATATAACTTTCCTTGCACAGCTCCAAGCTTTTTATTTTTATCTAATTCATCAATAAGCTTTTCTAGTCCATTCCAAATAATAGAAATATCTTGATCAAGTGTAAGTACATACGGCGTAGTGCAAATTGCGATCCCGGCATTATGGGCACTCGCAAAGCCGATGTTTTTTTTGAGGCGCAATATATTGGCATGCGGCAATAAATCCTGAATAATTTCAAGTGAAGCATCCGTTGAACCGTTATCTATATATCGAATAATAGCCACATCGCGAGGTACTTCTTGTAGAGCTATAGCTGTTTCTTGCAGGTGCATAGCCCCGTTCCAGCCTAATAACTGAATCGTAAGTTTTGGTGCCATACATGGTATGATACACGATATGCAGGATTTATTGCTTGTCGGGATTACCGGCCTAAATACTCTCTTTATTACGTTATATCAAATAGCGCTTTGGCAGCGCAAAGAGTATCGCATAGATAGAATGAGGGCATATGTGGCATCTCTAGAGTGGCGAGTGCGTACGCACGGGTTTGGTATTACTTCTGCGGTGTTGTTGATAGTTGCGTGGATTGCCGCTTCTGAACTACTGGCTATTTTGAGCATACTTACTATATTCGTGAACAACAGTTTGCGTATATATAAGCGAGGTGTGATGCGGCCAAAATTTACGCTTAGATCTTGCCTCGTCTTTGTAGCAACAGTTTTTCTTATCGTTTTATGGGTACCAACAAACGGGTCGCTCGCATTTCATCTTGCGACGTTTACCTTTTTCTTACCCGTGTTAGTTGCCGCAGCAGTTGGTATTGTTTCGTTTCCTGCGAGAGTAAAAAAACAAAAGAGTATATCAAAGGCACAATCTTATCGAACACAGCTTACAGATTTAACAGTTGTGGGAATTACGGGAAGTGTGGGAAAAACATCTACAAAAACATATCTTACTCATTTGTTAGGCGGAGAATCTGAAACAATTGTGGCTACATTTGAACACCGGAATTCTCCCTATAGTGTTGCAGAAGATATGCTAAAGCGCATATCGCAAAAAACGCAAGTGTATATTGCAGAGCTGGGCGCGTATATTCCTGGAGAAATTGCAGAACTTGCACATCTTACAAAACCAAGTATCGGGATAGTTACTGCTATTACCAATCAGCACGCAGCGCTGTTTGGTTCTCTTGCAGCGCTTGCAAAAACAAAATGGGAACTCATAGATTCATTGCCAGAAAATGGTATAGCTATTTTAAACAAAGACGATGAACAAGTAGTGCATCAAGCAAAACATTGTAAGAAAAAAATGATGTGGTTCTCGGTACAAGAAGCTGCAGATGTGTATGTTACTTCTCATGCATTATTTCAAGATAAAACGCAGTGCTCAGTATCTATTATAGGAGAAGAGTTTGATGTGGTGTTGCCGACTATAAGCATGGGTCAACTAACCCCTATACTTGCAGCTATTTGCGGGGCTGTTGCTTTAAAGATAGATAGTGAAACTATTGTACAGCGGCTCGCAACTCTCCCTGTAATTGCTCGGACGATGGAACTTCGAAAAGGAATATCCGGAGCAACCGTTGTAGACGACAGTTATTCTGCAAGTGAAGCATCTGTAAAAAACGCTATTTTGTATCTTTCGGGAATCCATACGAAAGATATTCGCCTTGTGCTTGTTCCCATTATAGAACTTGGGAATGAAAGCAGTGCTGTGCATGAACGCATTGGCGTGTTGCTCGCACCACTCAAGATAAAAGTATTTATATACGGCGAGGATAATAAAAATAGTATTCTTCGCGGACTAGGCAGTAATCCGAAGGCAACAGTTATGTGGGTGAGCGATGCGAAAGAATTAACGGAGCAAGTAAGTGCAGACTTAACGTCAGAATCTATTGTTTTATTAGAGGGCAGAGTGCCAAGTATAATGCGTTCCGCAGTATGATGAATCGTCCTATTGCAATTTCACTGTCGCCCAATACATCAAAAGATGATGTTGCTTTGGCGTGGAGACTCCTCTTTGTTCATGCGTACTGGAAAGACAAAAGAATTCTTTCCCGAGCAGCTGAAAAAATAGCACTGCTTTTTCCAGGACACTTTGTATCGCTTACATCATCTGGCAGACAGGCATTATTTGACTTGCTTCGGTCGTACAATATTAGAAAAGGCGACGAAGTGATTATTCAGGCGTTTACCTGTATTGCAGTTCCAGAGCCGATACTGTGGACAGGGGCCATGCCTATGTATGCTGATATTACAAAAGAATCATATAGCTATGACGTAGAAGATGTGAAGAAAAAGATTACTGCAAAAACAAAAGCAATTATTATTCAGCATACGTTTGGAATTCCCGGGCCCATTGAAGAAATTCTTTCTCTGGCTAAGGAGCATAATATAATTGTTATAGAAGACTGTGCACTTGCGCTTGGCACCACGTTTAAGGGAAAGCCGTTGGGAACATTTGGCGATGCAGCTATATTGAGCTTTGGAAGAGATAAATGCGTCTCATCAATATATGGAGGAGCTGTTATTACGAAAGATCAAAATCGCCTACGAATACTGCAAGAAATGCAGTCATCTCGTCCGCTTCCGCCTAAAAAATGGGTTGCGCAACAATTGTTTCATGTTGTTTTATTTTCGTTTGTTTTGCCGCTGTATTTTTGGAATAATCTTGGCAAAATAATTCTTGTGATCGCCCAAAAATTGCACCTTATTAGCCGTGCATATTCGCCAGAAGAAAGCTTAGGAAAGCGCCCAGATCATATCGGCTACTCATACTCCCCAGCGCTTGGATTACTTTTGCTGAAACAACTAGAAAAACTAGATGCGATGAATAAGCGAAGACAAGAAATAGTTGGGCGATACGACCACGAGCTACGAACCTCCGAGCCTTCGCTAAAGCTTCGGCTGGCAGGCACCCCATTGTTGCGGTATCCCGTAATTGTTGATAACCCCAAAGACGTTTTGCTTGATGCGAAGGCACAGAATATGCTTCTGGGCGATTGGTATGATGCGCCCCTAGTACCAGGATCTGCGAATATGACAAATTTTCAGTATGAAAAAGGTTCTTGCCCGAATGCGGAAGAAACTACGAAGCATATAATCAACTTGCCAACATACGCATCACTCACTGATACTCAGGTTACGAGGGTAATTACATTCATGAACCAATATGGAAATACGGGAAATTAACGATAAGAAAGTTTGGAACGAATTTTTGTTGTCGCAAAATCCAAATACGTTTTTGCAGTCTTGGGAATGGAAAATGGTGCAGGAAAAAGACGGTGAAGATACAAAAACACTTGGTTTTTATAAACAAGATAGCCTTATTGCCGTAGCATTGCTCATCACGGTACACGCAAAGCGAGGCGTTCACTACTTATGTCCACATGGGCCGATCGTGAAAGACGCGAGTGATTTTTCTGAAGTTGTTAAAGAACTTTCAGCGTATTGCATCGAACATAGAGCTGAAAGTAATGCCGTCGCACTTCGTATAGCTGCGTTAGTGGAAAACACGCCAGAAAATTGCGGAGTATTTTCTCGACTTCGTTTTAAACCATCACCCATGCACGTGCATGCTGAATTAACTTGGGTATTAGATATATCAAAAACTGAAGACGAGATTCTGTCTGGAATGCGAAAAACGACGCGCCATGCAATTGCAAAGGCACAAAAAGAAGAAGTACGAGTTGATATTTCTAGTAACTCTGATGCACTAGAGAGATTTTGGCCGCTATATGAACAAACGAAAAATCGTCATGGGTTTATTCCGTTTTCAAAAGCAGTTATTGCATCTCAAGTAAATATTTTCCGTGCAAGTAACATGATGTTTTTCGCAATTGCGTCGTATAAGGGAGAAGATGTTGCAGGCGCAATATGCTTCCAGTTTGGCACAACAGTTTTTTATTATCACGGTGCTTCTAAGAAAATTTCTTCCAATATTCCTGCTGCGCAGCTTTTGCAGTGGGAGGCAATTCGCGAAGCAAAAAAACGCGGAGCAACAATGTATAACTTTTGGGGTATTGCTAAAGACGACGAACCAAATCATCCGTTCGCTGGCATTACAGTATTTAAAAAAGGATTTGGCGGATACGCAATTGATTACATGCATGCGCAAGATTTACCGCTTTCATGGAAATACTGGGTGTTGTGGGCTATTGAAATGTTCCGCAAAAAAAAGCGCGGGTTTTAACGAATTGTCATTCCGGCCCGTGAGCCGGAATCCAGACAAGCTCAGGCAAATGGCGACGTGGATTCCGGGTCAAGCCCGGAATGACAACGATTGATCTATTTTTCAATCTTTACTTGCGACGCAAGCGCTGCAAGTGTCCAGAAGATTGCATTTGTGGGGTATACGTCCCAGATATCTACAAACAACGCTTGCACCATAAATGCTGCAAGAAAGCCGATACCAAATATGCCAAGAATTTGGGAGATGTTGTCCGTTTGCCCTAGTGTTTTTCGAGATGCAAGAAAGAAACGCCAAAACAGCCAAAAGGTTATAACTATTCCGACAACACCCATTTCTATAAACGTTTTTAAATATTGGTTATCGACCAGTGTTTGGTCTTTTGATAGCTGAATTGTTCGAGATTCGCCGGATGCTATATCAAATGCCGTTGCGTCCCCACCTTCCCTTGTTTTGCTGATGGTATTTCCTAAGCCTTTCCCAATAACGGCATCGGTATTTGATGTCTGGGATATTAAATTAACAATAAATACGATACGATCTGCGTTGCTTCCATAGCTTACATCAAACCCGCTTTTTAAGAATGTACCGACGGGCGTGAAGCGGTAGAGGGAGAAGAGTGCGGCGAGGCAGATAAGGGTTGAAACTGCTAGTTTCAGCCAAAGTAGTCGCGTTTTCTCCCCATCATATGAGGGGGAGCGCCCAGTCTTCAGACTGGGGAGGGGGTCGTCTGCGGCGCGTTCGACCCCCCCTCGCCTCCCCTCATATGAGGGGAGGAAATATACTACAATTACTGCCCCTATCCCCATCACAAACCCGATCCAAGCGGCCCTCGTATATGTAAAATATATAAGTATCACTGTCGATAAGAGCAATAAATTTAATATAGCCAGGCGACGTGGATCCCGGATCCCCACTTCGCTCGTGAGCTTCGCGGGGCGCAGCAAGCCCGGCATGATTACGAGAATTAATCCGACGAGGAGCATGCTTCCCGTTATCAAATACTCCGCAAATACCGTCGGATGCGCAAACGTGCTGGCAATGCGCGGTATCCATATTTGGCGAGCGGGGTCGAACCGAAGAACGGTGCTATCGGGCAAGTGTAAAAATTGAAATATACCCAGGAGCATTGTTACAACTAGCGTAGCAAGAAATACACCCATGCGAATCTTCATGCGCCTTGCTGTATGTGGTAAATACAGCACTCCGAAATAGAGCAGAATATACAAAACAATATCTCGCAAACGAAGAATAGCCAGTGTGGTAATGCCTGCACGCAACACTTCAAAAAATGCCCAAGCAGTTAGTGCAACAATTGGCGCAAATAAACCATTTCTTCTATACGGCAGCTTTTGTGTGAGCAGCGGAAAAGCAAAATTTCTTAAAAAAAGCGTAATTATTATAACGTCTTTAATGAGCGTGGCATTTCCCAGTGTTTGTGTTGCCTTGAGAAGCGGAAGCAGCGGCGATAAAACAATCAAAGTTAAAAAGCTTTCTTCGGGATATTCAAATGTCCACCATGCGATAAGGACGCCAAGTAGTGCGAATACAGAAATTTCAATGCCAAATATTGCATACAAAAATCCAATGCATGCAATCGCAATTATTCCCCATGCAATATTAGGTTTTATACTGCTGCGCCCCGCGAAGCCGTTTGGCGAAGTGGGGAGCGAAGTCGAAGTGAGAGGGCTGGTTTTTTGTATCATTTTCATAGCCGTGAGGTGTTATTTTTTCGTTGTTTTGTGTGATTAAATGATGCAGCAAGCGCTATAAGCAAAGCAAATGGGTACAGCAACACAAGAACGCCATACGAAAGCAATCCCAAATGTTTTTTTGCATAACGAAGAGAACTATCAAGGAGTGGTTTTGTTTTTGCGATGCCAACCTTTTGCGCGAAGCTGACTCCCCCATGATGAGTAACAACTGCAGTTGGGGTATAGAGCGTATTAAACCCCGCATCTTTCGCACGTTTACAGTAATCTACTTCTTCAAACCATATCCAAAATGCTTCATCCAATAGTCCAATTTTTTCTAGTACAGTATTGCGAATAAGAAACGCTGCTCCCATAACTTGGTCAACTTTTTGTTCTTTTGTATAATCAAATGTTGTCATCAGGTAATGTTGCCAAACGGCAAGCTTTGGAAATACTAGATGCATCTTTAAGAACAACAGAACAAAAATACCGAGTGTAGGAAATTGCCGCACCGACGGCTGCACGTCTCCGTTTGTTTCTAGTAGTTTAGGGCCGACAATTCCTACATGAGAATTTCTTTCAAGCGCATGAAGCATAGAACGAAGCGCATCTGGCTGTACCTCTGTGTCTGGGTTTAACAGAAGAATATGGTCATGTTCCCCACTGTGTTTTTTAATATACTCCCATCCCATGTTGTTTGCTTTTGCAAAGCCGAGGTTATTTTTTTCAAAAACGAGCAAATATCCATGTTCCTGTGCGAAGCTTTTTGCCTCCTCTGCCGAAGAGTCGCTGGATGCATTATCAATAATAATGACGTGACGAATGAGGTCTTGCTCGGGGAGAGATGCTACAGAAGATAAGCAATTGACAAGCAGTTTTCCTGTGTTCCAGTTTACAATTATTAGCGATATCTGCTCCATATGCATATGGTATACTACTTACTATGGTAGAGCGAGATACAATTACAAACTATTTAGATGAACTTTTGCCTACAAAAGATTTGGAGGATCCCAGCTGGAATGGGCTACAAATTGAAGGGAAAGAGTCAGTTAAAACCCTCGTTGTGGGAGTTACGGCAGGCAAAGAGTTGTTTTCTCGTGCTGCAGATATTGATGCGGATTATATTATTGTCCACCATGGGCATTTTTGGAAATACGGAACTCCTGCGCTTACTGGCTGGGAAAAGAAACGAATTGATATGCTCCTGAAAAATAATATATCGCTGTATAGTTCTCACTTGCCTCTTGATAAGCATCCTCAAGTGGGGAATAACATCCAGATTTTACGTTTGTTAAACGCAGAAGTGACTGGAGATTTTTCAGAACATGGTGATACTTCAAGCAGCTATACGGGGATGATTATGCGCGGGAAGCATATAGAAGAAATTACGGAAATATTGGAAAAGGGTTTAGATACAACATGTATAACACTTCCTTTCGGGCCGCCTATTGTTCGCACTGTTGCTGTATGCTCTGGCGGTGGTGGGTATAAGGCGTTTGCCGAGGCAGTTGATAAAAAAGTAGATTTATTTATAACAGGAGATACAGCAGAAATATATAACGACGCAAAAGATTCAGGCACAAATGTTATATTTGCCGGGCATCATGCGTCGGAGCGCCTCGGAGTCCGCGCCCTCGGTGAGCTTCTTCAGAAAATATTTGAAGTGCACGTAGAGTTTATTGATGTTCCTACGAGCTTATAGCTTCGTTAGCTTCTTTAGCTGCATTAGCTTATTCACCACGTCGCCCTAAAAGCTAACGAAGCTAGTGAAGCTAATGCAGCTACGACGCTAGCCCCACATTGCAATCACCGCTCCAACTACAACCATCATTACCATTTGGTACCCCGCGTTGATTCTATACAGTCTCCAGGACTTGCCTTCCCACAACACAGAACTTAAGAGAAGTGGAACTGCGAACCCAACCCAAGTCCAAAATCCAATTGTTGCGCCATCCCAAAGCGTGACAGCACCTGCAAATTTGAGAAATTGCGCAAGGATAAATACTGTCAGCAATGTACCCACCGTCATAATGCCGTACGATTTGCCCATACCATTTTTTTGCTTGTTCATGTCATCTTCTGACCAGCCTTGTTCTTTTGCCCATGCTTTTCCAAACAAAGGACCATACCACGCAAATCCAATTGCGATACTTGCAACAGTTGCGAGGAGTACGGAATATATATTTACGCTTTCTAGCATCATATATGAGTCACCCCCTTTATAATGCGCAGTGTTTCTTGCGCTGTTTTATCCCAAGAATATTTAGAAGCCATAGTAATACTTTTCTTTATATATTCTTCTTTATTATTCAACGCCTTTTCTATGCCGTCTGCAATAGACGTTGAATCTTTAGGATCTACGAGAATGCCAGCGCCTTCTGCAATTTCTTTCATACTTGAAACATTGCTGGTAACAATCGGCACGCCGCATGCGGCTGCTTCAATGAGAGGAATACCAAATCCTTCTTGCAAGCTAGGTAATACAAATACTTCTGCGTTTGCGTAGAGTGTTGGAAGGAGCTCGTCTGGCACGGCACCGGTCACTATAATACGGTCACGAACTGTTGAGGCTGCAATTCGTTTATATATTTCTGTATTGTTCCAGCCGTGTCCGCCAGCGATAATCAGGCTAAGGCCTGACCCGCCGGACTGGCGGGCGAGCCGTTCAAATGCCTCAACTAATCTAATAATATTTTTTCTTGGCTGTATTTGCCCAACGAATAAAATATATGGTTTACCCG
>CAYIHP010000023.1:0-9829 GCA_964363175.1 uncultured Candidatus Saccharibacteria bacterium | reverse complement strand
GAATTTATCCGGCAGTTGATCCGCTCGATTCTACATCTACTATTTTGTCTGCCGATATTGTGGGAAAAGACCATTACGAAACTGCTCGTGCAGTGCAGAAATTATTGCAAAGGTATAAAGAGTTGCAAGATATTATTGCAATTTTAGGAATGGAAGAACTATCAGAAGCAGACAAAACAGTTGTGGGTCGGGCTCGCCGTGTACAGCGGTTTTTGTCTCAGCCATTTTCCGTTGCGGAAGTGTTTTCTGGTATTGAGGGCGTGTACGTAAAACGCGAAGATACCATTAAGGGTTTTCAAGAAATACTTGCGGGCAAGCATGATGACAAGCCAGAATCTGCATTTTATATGAAAGGTACCATAGACGATGTCTGATTTTTCTTTTGAAATTATTACGCTTGGTGGGCTGAAATTCCAAGAGAATATATGGCAAGCAGAACTCCCAACTCCAAATGGGGTGATTGGAATATTGCCGCACCATATTCCGCTCATTTCTCTTATTTCTCCGGGAGTTATTCGTATTTGGAGACGAGAAGATATGCCGGAAGACAATATAGAACATATCGCCACTGCGGGAGGGTTTGTTGAAATAGATGGCGGGCGAGTGCGGTTACTTGCAGATAGCGCAGAGCGTGCAGAAGATATTGATGAGTTGGAAGCGCGTGAAGCACTGCAGAGGGCGAAAGAAATGCGTTTACAGTCGCAAGATGAAATTTCACTGAGCGAAGTAAGTGGCATAATTTCCCGCGAAACGGCGCGTATACAAGTTGCCAATTTGAAACGACGAAAACAGCGATAATATACTGGCACGAAAAAGTGTCCGACTGTGTTGACATTTTTTGCAACAAGAGTAAACCAATAAGATGACTCTATGGTTGAACTATTAGCCACCACTCTTTTTATTGGCGGATACGCTGTTATTGCGTTTGAACATCGTTTCTTTGTAAATAAGGCAGCAACCAGTTTACTCCTTGCGGTGCTGCTTTGGGTTATTGCCAGTATGCATATTTCGCTAGAGGTGCTTACTCACCATATAACAAGCGCAAGTGCGGATTTGTTTGGGTTGGTAGTGTTTTTAATAACCTCCATGACGCTTGTAGAGATTTTGCTTCACTATCGTTTTTTTGATGTGATTGAGCGGTATCTTCGCTCGAGTGGATGGGATAGGTATTATCTTGGGTGGGCCATTATGTGCCTTACGTTTATTTTTTCCATGTTTGTGCCGAACTTCACGGCGACCATTGTTGCAATTCAAATTGCTCGCAGATTTTTCCCTACCAAAGAGTTAATTCCTATTGCCGCACTTATGGTAATAGCTGCAAATGCGGGAGGAGCATTTTCTCCTATTGGTGATGTGGTTACGTTATTGCTATGGTTTGCGGGCAAATTTCAATCTCTGGAACTACTTGCGCAAGGCGTACTTCCTGCCGTTGTATTAACGATTGTTTCAGGTTGGTTCCTTTTACGAAATGTTCAGCGAGAACAGGCAACGGCATATGAAAACGGAACAACGTGGGAAAAACCTTCTCGTTCGGAGTGGTCGATTATCATCGCAGCGCTCACCTCTTTTTTCTTGCCGCTCGCAGCATCTGCATTAGGGTTGCCACCGTATCTGGGGCTACTGGCTGGCCTCGGGGGCGTATGGCTGTTGATTGATGTGGCTCGGCATATTCGTCCGATGAAGAGCCATTTAAAAGCAAACATTCATCACTTTCTTCGCCAAGCAGATATTGAAAGCATTCAATTTTTCATTGGGATTCTTCTTTCTGTTGGAGCATTGCACGCATTAGGCTTGCTTGATATTGCAACGCAGTGGCTGCTGGGTTCAGATCCTTCGTTTATAAAGTTGGTGAGTGCGTTTACTGGCTTAGGTATTACGTCTGCACTGGTTGATAACGTGCCGCTTGCAGCTGCAGCGATTAGTTCTGTGCAAGATGTGTCATCGGCATTTTGGATATTACTTTCTATTTCTGTTGGTACGGGAGGTTCCTTGCTTGTCATTGGTGCTGCTGCAGGAATTGTTGCAATGGGAATGGTTCCAGAACTGAATTTTGGTACCTACATGAAAACAGCAACACTTCCCGCTCTTGTTGGATTTGCTGCGGGTATTCTCACTTGGGTTGTTCAGTACCAGATTTTGTACTAGCTCAAAACATTCGGGCAGCTACTGCGCCTCTACGTGCTTTTTAAAATTATCTAAAATCGCTTGCCAACCGCTCCGTTGCATTTCGATGGAGTTTTCGTTTTCTGGGTCAAACGTTTCTGTTATTTTAGTGCCGCCATCTTCCGGAATAAATGTAATATCTACCGTTCGACCGTCTGCTATTGTATAGGCAATATGCTTATGCGTTTCCACCGCTGTATATTTACCTGCAAAATCAAACCCTTCTAAGCCATCTATCGATTCCATTCTGGTTTTAAATGTTCCGCCTACTCGCAGGTCATTTTCTGCGCTTGGTACGCGCCACGTGTCTGATGCAAATGCCCACTTCGTAATGTGTTCCGGTGCATTCCAATATTCCCAAATCTTTTTAATTGGAGCGCGCATCGTTGTTGTGACGGTTATAGGCGTTGCCATGTGTTCACTATACCAAAATTTTTGGAAAATCTTTAGTGCTGTATGTTTTTTTCTTTATGAAAATTCATTGCCCCAATTAATCCCGGGGCAGTTGGTTTATCTTTTGTGCGCAATAGCCAATATTTGCTTTCGGAGGCGCTTGGCAGGCGATTGTATACGGAAGCAAAGAGCGTATTCATGTCTTTTATTACATCAACTTTTGCCGGAAGGGGGAGTGTGGGGGTTGCTATTTGTGGCCCAGAAGAATTTTTATTCTTATGCCACGCCATTGCAGATCGAATTTTATATACACTATTTTTATCGGATCTAAATCGTTTCTTCCAATATGTACTTTCTGTATCTGTTGGTTTGCGTCCAAATGTATCAGTGAATATTTTTTCAGTTGCAAGAGGAACAAAAATTGTTGTAGGGTCAATTTGTTCGAGCGTAGTTGCCCCATTACACGGATACCCCAAATCTCCGCACGCATAACTTTCGTTATCGGATGCGCAGGTGTGCAGGGTGTGGCAACCAGAACGATGAGCAAATACCGCGTGTGGAGATAATATGAATGTTGCAGCTAGTAAAAGTGTAAAAATTTTATTTCTGTTGAGCTTTGTCATGGAGTTATTATATCAGAAATATTATTTTAATATTTGGTTTGCTGCGTATATCCCTGTAATAAACGCATCTTCCATTGTTGGTGCGTTATGGCCGCCGATCAAATACATTCCTTCTCCTCTGTCGGATTCGATTAAATGTTTTCCTATTACAAACGCTGGGTACCATTCCTTTTTTCCAATAATTTTATATTCAGAAAAATATCGATCAAGATCAATGTCTTCACGTTCTGCAATTAACAGTATGGTTCCGCGATATTGCTTGGTAGCCATGTAGAGGCCAGGCGAATCTATAAAAACATACGATCCGGTGTTATAAGGAGGTTTTAATGTGCCCCTAATGTGTAGTAAGGAACCGCGACGGGGTGTATTTGTTTTTTCGGGAATAGAAATAAGTTTTTGGGCGATATGAGTAGGTACGGCTAAAACCACATGGCGTGCGGACCATGTTTTGCCGTTCTTGGTTTTTATAATCCAGGTACCATGTACCCTTTGTATTTCTAATACTGTATCTTGGTGAATTTTTTGCTCAAACCCACGAGTTAATTTTTTGATATCTAAAATAAATTCATGACTTGGGACTATAAAGGGAAGAGAAACGGTAGCTACTGACGCCCCTGTTGCATTACGAATGTCTGAAAATGCCGTAGCCCAATAGACGGGGTTGATGAAGTTGTCTGCCCAGTATTCGCATCCTATTTTCTTAAAGATATTTGTAGCAGAGCTGGTGTACATGTATTTAAAAAAGGGAACTCGATCAATTACAGATTTTTGTGATTGTGTTTCCGATAATTTGCGAAACTTTATATAGTTCTTCTTATATTTTCTCAAGAAGAAATACAACCGAACTAAAGAGGGCAGATGAAGAGCAGATTTCCAAGCTAGATAGGGCACAGCGACACCCTTTCGGAAGAAGCGACCTTCACCTGGGCGTATGCGTCGAGTTTTTTGAACATATTTTTGTATATGTTCGTAATCTTTACGCACGTAGAACGCACCATAGTTTGTGTGTTGGTCTGCTCCTACACAAACACTCCCACCAATATCTTCAGACAGAAGGGCGAAGTCGTTGTACTCCGCATCTTGCAGCGTTCGCGCACATCCCAAACCAGCCATACCTCCACCAATAATAACTGTGTCTCTTGTTTGCATGGTGTTCTAAAGTTCTTATCTGAGCTTTTTCCAAATGCTATCAACTGTCTCTGCTACTGTTTGATTGCTATTATCGATTGTTTCAAAAAGTTGATGTTGTTTGGAGCTAAAATGTTCGTGCAGGGGTTCTATTCTGTGTGGTACTCGCTTACTTTCTTCTCGGGAGCTGTCTCGTTCTTTGAGTACATCCAAAGAAGGCAAAAGGAGAAAACCACGAACTTCTCCGAAAAGGTTTTTATATTTCTCTATATCTTCATCACCATAAATACCATCCAAAATGACTATATACTCGCTGTTTATGTATCGCTTCATGATATCTTGAACGATATCGTCACCTAGTTTCATTTGTTTTTCAGCTTTTTCGCCTACTTCCCATGGCGCAATATTTCCACCTTTAATGAACTGGCGAATCGTGTCCGTTGAGAAGCTTGCTGATTGTGGAAATTTGAGAGCCAACGCCTCACCCACTGTACTTTTGCCCGACCCAGGTGGACCACTAAGAATAATTACCATACTTGTAATAGTATCATCCCATTGTATTAATGTTGCAGGTGCGGTTTTCATTTTATCTTATTGTAAAAAAATAAACCCCAGGTTTGAATCTGGGGTTTTGAATAACTGTTGATGGGTATTTGGCCCGATCACGTACATCTAATGCACTTCTTTTCTCTGTTCTCGAATTTCTGCCGCTGCAGTGTAGGCTTTTATTGCCTCTCGATTATCTGTGTAATGTCCGAGGCAATAGTTTCCCCATAGTACCAAGTGTTCATCTCTTCCAATATCCTTAAGGCTTGTCACCACGTCCTCGCTGGGTATTCTGCTGCAATTACCGTCGTACGACTCCCGTGCAACTTTTAGTGCTTCAAGTAAACTGCTTTCATCGTTGATGGTCATCAGCGCATCAAACGTAGATCTCTTATTTCTTCCGAATGAGCACTCTTTTGTAACCAGAATGCGAAGCGTGGCGGTGTCTTTGAGCGCAATGTATGCAGGTATTGCCACATCGATATCTCCCTCCTTGGTTTCGATTTTGTATACTTGCTGTGCAAAGGCGAGCAATTTCTCAGTAGCTTCCGCCATTTCATACGCTTGTACGATGTGGTTTCCCTCGGGGTATGCCCATCTTTCCTTCGCAGCTTCTGCATCCGCGTAGGCGATTAGGAGGTCTCGGGAAAGTTTTTGACCGGTCAATTTGCAGACCTGCATAGCGAGGTCGAACAAATCTCTTTTAAGGAATGCCTCGGCGCATGCCATCATGCCTTCGATGTGATTGCTTGTTTTGTATCTCTCAAGAGCTTTTTCGGGATCTCCGAGTTTAAGGTATGCATCACCCATCATTATATTAACGCTTTTTTCAATCGCATTCTCGGTGCTCATGATCTGAGTTCTTTCTTCTAAGGGGTAAAAGGGACAAACTGGACATTCAGGACTAGTAAACGGACTTCTCACGGTAGCACACGGATATTATACTGTCAAGTCTTTTTAATTCTTTTTTTGTGTGCCTTGTCAGCATACTTCCAACACCTGGTGTTGAATATATTTATAAGCAAATACTAGGAAGATAGAGAGTCTTATTTTTTTCGAGTCTTTTTCTTATATTTTCCTGGCCAGCATATCGGACATACGGGAGTTGCTTTACTCTTTTGAAATACATGCCCACGGCTGCAGGTTGTTTGTTGGCTTTTCATATACTCCCAATGGTAAAATGCATGTGATATGTATTCCAGGTTTCTTATTTGGACGGGGGTTTTTGTAGGTTCAATAATTGGCGGCTTTATTCCCTTATTGTGGGGTGCGGGTGTTTTTTCAATGTGGGGAGTTATTTTGAGTGCAGTGGGCGGAATACTCGGAATTTGGGGAGCAGTAAAAATAAGCAACTACGTATAGGTAGTAAGTGTGGATGTTACCGATGTATGCAGCCTACCCAGCAGCAGGGTCTGCGCATTCCGCCTTTTAGTTTTGATAGCGCCTTTTGAATACGGATGATTCTTGTTTCTGCTTTTTTGCCGGACGTAACCCAACAAATCCATTCATTGCGCGCAAGTGGTGTGATATCTTCCCAGGTATTTTTTGCGGTTGGGTTAGTAGTAAGAGCCTTCCGTAAATCAGCTGGCATGGTGTGAGGCATTTTGGTTGGTGTTTCTCTTTTTGTCATATAGTAGTAGTTAATTACTTGATTTGTCTTGTGCGTTAGACATGTAAGACAACCACATATTTCTGAAACGGACACGGAAGTTTTTTGACGAGGTGGTTATTTTTCCAATAAATGTGCGAGGTAGCGATATTGCACGATTGAGTAGGGTTTTTTGTTGAGTAGCAGCTACGTGCTTCTCCGTAATTATTGGGGAAGATGTTTCGCTAGGTATTGGCGAAATTATTTGTGGCTCGGGGATGTTTTGTGTTGGGGAAAAAGTAGTTCGCGGGGTTGTAAAGATTCTCGCCAAGGGTGCTGGAGTTTGTGTGTCTTCAGTGTCTTCTAACACTGGAACGCTTTCTATTGATGGTGCATCTTTTTCTTTTACGACAACAATTCCAGACATTCGTTTTTCAAAAGAACCATAATTTATAATGGTCGAATAGGGATATGTTCCTGCTTTTAGGATTGCAATGTTTGTAAGGAACAGAGGGTTATTTTCAGAATCATTCGGATTAAGTACGTGTGTTTTTCCAGCTATTTTAACTGTAATATTTTTTACGCTATCTGCATCAGGAGCTTTTATGCTCAGAGTAAATGGCTCACCAGGATTAACCTCTCGTTTTTTAATGCTCTTTTGGGTTTCTCGACCAGAAGTAGTTAGAGTTGTAGTAGAATCTGGAAGACTTGCTGGTTCGCCGCCCTTACCACCTCCGCCTTCACCACCCCCGTCGTTGCTTGAAGAAGCTGCAACGACAGTATTAATAGTGAACGTAGAAAGCGTAAGGGCCGATGATGCATTGCTCAAAGAATCGGTAATCGTAATCGTGCAATCTGTGTAAGTGCCGTCTGGGAGTGTTGCTAGTGTAATAGTGTTATTACCCGATGTGGCTGATGTAGTAGCGGAACTGCACGTGCCTCCATACGTAATCGTTCCTGCCTCATCTGTAGAGAATGTGTATTGAGGGGTTGAGTTATTTGTAGGTGTTGTAATGGCTGTTACTTCGGCAAGTGTGGGAGCACTCGTATCAATAACCAATGCTTTGTTGCTAGCCAAGTTAGTAGCTGGAACAAAGTTTGTCATGTCATTACCTGCGGCATCGTCAATGGTTCCGGAAATGGTACTGACGGTGAGGTCACTTGAGGTGTCTCCTGTTTGGACGGTGTAGTTACATGTTCCGGTGGTACTGCTGGTGACGGTGAATGTACATGTTCTGTCTGTGGCTCCTGTTTCTAGAGTGACGGTTACGTTTCCTGTTGATGTGACAGCTTCTGAGAATGTGACGTCAATGTCGATGACTTCTCCTGAAGTGTAAGAATTGTTCGTTTTATCAGATGATATGGAAGTAATGGTAGGTGCTGTGCTATCGGCAAGAGTACCTGCAATAGTAAACATCACGGCGCCGTATGTTATTGAGGAATACGGTGTGCCCCATGAGCTTCCACTATTATTGCTTGTAGAAATACCGGTGGAACTAATAACGGTTGCCCAGCTGGTTGAGCCTGTATATCCCGTAGATGAAGATTCTTGATAATCGATATTTGCACAGCTTGCACACGTAAGCGCCATCCAATAATTTCCTGCCGAAGGGATTGTGATAGTGCCACCGCCTGCTGTACCATATACCGTTACCCCGGTTCCAGTATTTGTAGAAGTGTAGGCAAGTGTTCCAGAAATAGCAGTTCCTACAACTCCGCTATTATCGTTATAAAAACGAATTACACCGCTTGTATATGTTGAGAAGCCCGTGTAGTTACCGGCAGTATGATCTAAATCTAACGTTACGCTACTGATAGTGGCTGATGCTCCTGCGGTAAATTTGTACGCTACCCATATATTACTGCGAAATATACTCGTTCCCTGATTATTTGATTCGCTAATATTGCTGAGCATTGTTGCAGCATCTGCAGCGTGTGCGCCAAAAATTCCTACAAATACCGTAGTAACAAAAAGAAAGCTTTTCCCGTAATTTTTTATGCGACGCAATAACCGCATGCAAAGCAAGAAGGTGTGTGTGTTGTTTGTTTTGCGGTGTTCATTTTTTTATTTTACACCAAATGTTGATGTAATAAAAATAAATTATTACGAATTAGTTATTGCGCCACCAAAATGTTCTTCATCATGCATTACCATTTCATAATGGTGTGCTCTCTTTCCATAAGTTTTGGCGTTTTTTGTACATGTAGTATGCCAATGTAACAATGAATAAAAGAACAATGATTGAGCCAATTGACTCTAAACTCGCTAAGTTAGTATTTATTTTTTCCAATGCATCCAAGCTTGTGAAGCCTATATACAGGTAAAACATATTTCGGACAAAAATGCCTAATGCGCTACTTACAAGATATGTTTTTATGTCTATTTTTAATATCCCGGCAACAAGTGATACGGGAGCCGTTGGCATAATAGGGATTGCTCGCAACGCAAAAATAACAACAGAATCTTTCCAGCCTTTCCCTAGCCGAGCTCCAATATCTTCAATTTGTGCATGGGTTATGCCAATCCATTTTCCAACTTTTGTTGAGAGGATATCTTCAAACTTATCGGCGATAATGTAAATAACATATGATCCAATTGTTTTGCCGGCCGTACCGGTGAGGGCAAGGAGAAAAAGGTACGGTATGTTCTTATGGAGCGAAGCTGCAAGGGAGCCACCTAGTGTCATGACGAGTGGGGATGGAATAGGGGCAATAATTTCTTCCAATATTGTTCCAAGAAATGTAAACCATGGTGGGGGTAATACTTCTGCCCAGCTTTGTAGAATTGCTATAAAAAAATCAAACATATGAAAGTGTCTTTACTGTAATGTTATTGTGAATAAAAAGAAACAAACAAACAATCTGTTCGCTTTGACTAACGATAAATAATTACATTAAAGTAGAGGTGTTGCATGCACAGGAACTACCTATGAAAAGAAGCTCAACAATATTTCTTCAGATAGTCGTAGTTGCTTTGGGCATCGGCGCTCTTACTTTCCTGTTATGGGAACCTCACCTTGAGGGTGTCAACGCGAACGCTACTACGCTCTCTGAAATTTATCTTGATGATCCTTTTCTTGCGCTTGTTTATGTAGGATCTATTCCGTTTTTCGTAGCGCTGTATCAAGTATGTATATTGCTTGGGTATATTGGGCAAAATAACGTATTCTCACGAAGTGCCGTAAAAGCTTTGCATACTATAAAATATTGCGCGATAGCTATTATCGGTTTTGTTGTAGTAGAAGAGTTTTTTATCATAGTAAATCACGGGAACGACGATGTTGCGGGCGGGGTGTTTATGGGCGCTCTTATCACATTTGGTTCGATAGTAATTGCTACTGCTGCGGCCATGCTTGAAAGACTAGTACAAGTTGCCGTGGATAAAAAG
>CAYIHP010000022.1:0-9888 GCA_964363175.1 uncultured Candidatus Saccharibacteria bacterium | reverse complement strand
TACTTCTGAACATTTCACGGTATACTACAGACTGACTATGCGTATTGTACTAACAGGCGGAGGAACAGGGGGGCACGTATTACCCTTTGAATCTATTATTGAAGCCATTCGAACTATTCATAAAAATGAAAAAGATACTTTTCCTGCGTTTTTGGACCCCGAGATACTCGAACTATTTTTCCTTGGTGTAAGTTCGGCAGAAATAGATACGCTGTTTCGCACATACGATATACCGGTAACAAATATTCCTTCGGGCAAAATGAGACGATACGCATCTGCATTAAATGTAGTAGATATACTTTTTAGATTACCTCTGGGGATTACCATTGCCCTATGGCGGATGTGGCAAATAATGCCGGATGTAGTAGTGAGTAAGGGAGGATACGGAAGCATACCAACAATACTTGCAGCTGTTGTATATAGAATACCTATTTTACTTCACGAATCTGACGTAGTACCTGGATCTGCAAATAAAATATCTATGAAATTTGCTTCTGCGGTAACGATAGGATTTTCTGCTTCGCGAGAATATTTACAACAATTTACCAAAAAACTTTTTGTAACTGGCACGCCAGTTCGACTTGCACTTTTGCATAGCAATAAGCAATCTGCTAAAAAAATCTTCGGGTTTGACGAACAAAGGCCACTGCTTCTTGTAATGGGAGGAAGCCAAGGCGCACAACAGATAAACGAGGCACTGCTGGCAATACTCCCAAACATCATAGACAAAATGAGTGTTTTGCACATTACGGGCATAACGCAACACGTTTCTGTTGCAAAAGTAGCCTCAGAAATACTTGCGCCATCTCCTCATAAAGCAATGTACAAAAGCGTTCCGTATCTGGGCGAAACGATGGTTTCTGCACTTGTTGCTGCTGATGTGATAGTGTCCCGCGCTGGTGCAAGTAGTTTGGCAGAAATTGCTCGTCTTCGAGTACCGTCCCTCCTTATTCCGCTCGCTACCTCAGCAAACGATCATCAAAGAAAAAATTCGCTTGCATTTGAGGCTGCTGGAGCAGCTCTTGTACTTGACCCAACAAATGTAAGTCCGCATCTTCTTGAGCAAGGCATTGTACGGCTTGTTTCAGATACTGCACTTCGAGAAACACTTTCTAAAAACCTGGAGGTGTTAGATTTTCCTAATGCTGCGCCAGATATTGCAAAATTAGTATTTCAAATTGCATCTGGTTTTCGCCCCATATGAAAACGTCTGTTTTTCTTGGAGTAGGTGGTTCTGGGATGAGAGGCCTGGCGTATTTGCTACGAGAACAAGGAGAAAAGATAGTTGGATTTGATGATGCACCAGGTTTATCGGAACTATCACTGGAACAAGCGCTGAAAGAAGTTTCTACTGCAAATAGGCTTGTATATAGCGATGCGGCCCTAGAAAGTCATGCGCTTCGAGTAGAAGCAAAACGAATAGGAATTCCCCAAATTCCGTATCAACAAGCTTTGGGCGCATTTGCTCACAACTACCAAACAATAGCAATCACAGGAACACATGGTAAATCATCTACCACTGCATTCCTTGCACACATCTGTATTCAAACTGGACTTGACCCAGTCGTACTGGTAGGGGCCAACATGGAAAGTCTGCGCGGCAAACACGCACAATACGGGAAAGGGAAATACTTTATTGTCGAAGCGGACGAATATAGAAATCATTTCCTTGAACTCTTCCCCGCACACGCCATTATTACGACCATTGACTTTGACCATCCCGATTCTTTCTCTTCACTGCAAGATACCGAAAAAGCATACCAAGAATTTATTTCTCAAATAGATCCATCAGGCTATCTTGTGATTTCAGATACCGAAAAAAATAAGCACTCTTCGATTACATTTCCTAAACACACAATCGCAGTCCTAGAAAAAGATATTTCAGATATACACGTTCCACTTCCGGGTGATCACATGCGCATGAACGCTCTCCTGGCCGTAACGCTTGCCGAAAAACTTGGGATACCACGCACAGATGCCATAACTTCACTAAAAACGTTTCCTGGCCTTTCTCGCAGATTTGAATTACTCGGAACGTTCAACGAGTGCGATGTTCGCTCTGATTACGGACATCACCCGGCAGAAATTACTGCAACTATTGCTGGAGCACGTGAAGTGTACCCTCATGCGCGTATCATGGCGGTGTTTGAAGCACATATGCCGCTGCGACTGCGCACCTTTTATTCTGACTTTGTAACTGCCTTGTCACTCGCAGACGAGATTATTGTAGTGCCACCTTTTGCACCTATGGGGCGTGATGACAATGGTGTGGATTTTGCAATACGGCTCAAAAATGATGTACTTGCATCAGGAAAACCCGCTGAATATACAGAAGACCCTACGGAATTTTTATTGCACCTGAAAGACAATACTGTCGCGCTCATTTTTAGTGCTGGCAACCTAGACGCCATGACGCGCAAATTTGTCAAAAAAGGCTAACAAAAGAGAACATACTCCAATTGGACAAATATTTAGATATTGGGTACGATACCTGGTCAAATCGTGCTTTTTTACACAAGGACATTGACAAGTTTTACTTCGTATGCTACAAATGACCTATGAACAGCGAACATACAGTCCAAGAAGCAAATTTTGAACAGTTGACAGATGCGGCGCTTCAGGCGCTTGACTCACGATCTCGTGACATTATTGTCCGTCGTTTTGGTATTGGAAAAGAGGAAAAAGAAACGCTTGAAAGCATTGGAAAAGAGTACGGCATTACGCGCGAACGAGTGCGCCAAATTGAGGCGAATGCGAAGAAGGAACTAACAGCGATGCGTGAATTATTCGTGAGCATCGAGTCTCTCTTGCTGAACGTATTCAAGGATCACGGTGGGCTGCTTGCAGAACATCATGCGGTTGACGTTATCAATGAAAAAACAGGGGCAGACGTATCTCCACACACTCTGCATTTTTATCTTACAATCATTCCTCATTTTACCTCAGCTCAGCCAAATAACCTCTTTATTACTCATTGGAAGCACGAAGAATCTCTCCATAATCAAATCGATGCAATTGTGCTTATTGCAATGGAAATTTTGAAGGAAAAAAATGCACCAATTCCACTTGATGAGCTTGTTTTGGCGATTAGCAAGCAGCTTACAACTCCAACTCCAGATACGCATATTCGAGCGGCTTTACAGGCAAGCAAGCATATCTCTAAGACTGCGTTTGGTGATTGGGGGCTTATCGGTTGGGCAGAAACGAGTCCTCGAGGAGTAGGCGATAAAGCATTTGCAGTACTTCGTCGAAAAGGAGAACCTGCTCATTTTCGAGATATTACAGTTATGATTAATGATGCTGCATTTGATCAAAAAAAGGCAAATCCACAAACCGTACACAACGAACTAATCAAAGATGGCAGATTCGTTCTTGTTGGCCGAGGATTATATGGACTGAAAGAATGGGGCTATATGGCAGGTACTGTTGCGGATGTACTTGAGTCAATATTGGCAAAAAGCGATGTGCCGATGAGCAAACAAGCCTTAGTTGAAGAAGTTTTAAAGCAACGCATGGTCAAGAAAAACACGATTTTACTCTCATTGCAAAATACTTCTCGGTTTACAAAATCAGAAAAAGACTTATACACCCTTAAGAAATAGGGACGAGCATATGGTATAATGCGCCATATGCCGTACTCACTGCCTGAATTCTTTGACGCATTTGGATCATCCATTTTAACTCTTGGGTGGCTTCTTGCGGTATGGATGATTTTTTGGGTTGCATGGAAAACGTACCTACTCCTGAAAATGGTAGATTTTGAAAGTGCCATTGAGTGGACGTACTTTCAAGTCACCATGCCAGGCGATACCGAAGAAACCCCAAAATCTATGGAAGGCTTGTTCGACTTCGTAGGTGGTATTCATAAAAATCCCGACTTCAATGAAAAATACTTTGATGGGTACCTTGAGGCATGGGCAAGTTTTGAATTGTTCTGTACCCAGGGAGTAGCAAAATTCATCATCGTTGTACCAACCGCACATAAGCGCTTATTCGAAGCTATTGTATACGGACAATACCCAAAAGCGGATATCAAAGAAACGGTAGACTACACCCTTCGGTACGATTGGAAGGATATACGGAAAAAGTTTGAAATCAGGGGTTCTGAGATGGTGCTGGTAGAAGACGATATTTTACCCATTAAAACGTATAAAGAATTTGAGGCAAAGTTGGCAGAAAAAATTCCATTCGCAGACCCCATGCAAATAACTATTGAAACACTTACCAACCTTGAACCGGGCGAAGAGTTCTGGATGCAAATATGCGTACGTGCGCTTGATGGCGGCGTTATTAAACAATGGGAAAAGAGAGGGGAAAAGAAAATCGCAGAAATTTCAGGACAAGCGAAAAAAGCGAAACCTGGTTTATGGGAAAATTTTCAAGCCTTCTTCTTAGCCCTTCCAGGGGAATTGCTCACCATTTTATTTCGTGGTCCGCTTGATTTTGAACAAAAAAAGGAAGAAAAAGTGCTTCGATTTTTCAATCCCGCCGATTCTGCAAAAATGGAAAGTATTTTAGAAAAAGTTTCCAAAAATGGATTCAAAGTTAAAATTCGCCTAATTCATATATCACCCCCAGGGCAAATGAAAAAGCCAAACATCGGGAGAGGCATCGGCACATTCAAGCAATTTGCGTTAGGGCATTTAAATAGCTTTAAGCCGGATGGTGAAACAAAAACGAATGGCCCAAATTTTATTATGAGAGACAGACGAAGACTTCTTCGTGAAAAAAATATTCTTCTGAATTTTCAATGGAGAAACTTTTTCGGAACAGATTCTGGACAAATCATGAATGCAGAAGAATTAGCATCTCTTTACCATTTCCCAGTGAAATACGTCACGGCACCGAGTGTTGAACGAGCAAAGGCAGGCCGTACCAGCCCTCCTCCAAACCTTCCTTATGCATGACGTCACCGTAGTTGGACAAACCAATTTCCGTAATCAAAAACGGGCGTTTGGTATATATACAGACGATCGCAGACGCCACGTATATGTCATCGGAAAAACCGGTGTAGGTAAAACTACATTGCTGGAAAACATGATTATTCAAGATATTAAAAATGGCAAAGGCCTTGCACTCGTAGATCCGCACGGAGACGTAGCCGAAAAGATCTTAGACGTTATACCTCCAGAACGCACCAACGACGTTGTATATTTTAACCCAGCAGATGTTGATTTTCCGGTAGCATTCAACCCACTCGAATCCGTAGATCCGCAATATAAATATCTTGTTGCATCAGGCTTGGTGAGCTCACTGAAAAAGATTTGGGCAGATTCTTGGGGGCCCAGACTGGAATACATTTTACGAAACGTTATTCTTGCGCTTCTTGATTATCCGTCGAGCACCATGCTTGGGATCATGCGTATGCTTGCGGATAAAAACTATCGTAAAAAAGTAGTAGACACCATTCAAGATCCGGTCGTAAAAGCGTTTTGGGTGAATGAATTTGCGAATTATAACGAGAGGTTTCGAAGTGAAGCTATTTCTCCAATTCAAAACAAGGTAGGGCAATTTTTGAGCTCGTCCATTATCAGGAATATAGTGGCACAGCCAAAAAGCACTATAGATATGAAAGATATTATGGATAACGGGAAAATTCTCCTTATCAACGTATCAAAAGGAAGAATTGGGGAAGACAATTCCGCACTCCTTGGCGCCATGTTAATTACCAAGTTGCAACTTGCGGCTATGGATAGAGCAGTAATTGCAGAAGAAGACCGCAGAGACTTTTACTTATATGTAGATGAATTCCAAAATTTTGCAACGGAATCGTTTGCTACTATTTTGTCTGAGGCTCGTAAGTATCGGCTCAATTTAATCATTGCCCACCAATATATTACACAGATGGAAGAAGTGGTCCGCGATGCCGTGTTCGGGAACGTGGGCACTATTATTTCATTCCGCATTGGCGCATTCGACGCAGAATATATGGAAAAAGAATTTGAACCATATTTTATGCAAACAGATTTAGTAAATTTGGATAAATATAATGCGTACGTAAAACTTATGATCAACGGTGTTACCAGTGCGCCATTTTCTATGGAAACAATTCCTCCCGTGCATGAAACGTACAACAGTAAAGAAAAGGTTCTCGCAGTTTCTCGTGAAAGATACGGAAATAGGCGTGAAGACATTGAAGAAAAGATTGCTCGTTGGAGCGGCGTTGCGTTTCAAGGAGCTGCGGAAGAAAGCGATAAAGAGTCCGTCTCTCCCCCTTACCAAGGGGGAGCTGGAGGGGGTGCGCCGCGCAATCAAACCTCCCCTAACCCGTCCTTTCAGAATAAACCGTCAGAATTTCAGCAACGAAGACAACAGCAGGTAGACGAATATCAGAGGAAGCAACAACCCACCTTCGCCCAGCCTGCGGGCGGGTCTTCGGCGGGCAAGCAAAAACAACGTCCGGCTTTCAACTCAATAACTGGCGAAGCAATAACTGATACACCAAAACCCGTTTCACCGAAGCCCTTTGACACAGGTCAGAATAAGCCTTCGAATATTCACAAACCAAACAACTCACCCACCTACGCTTCGCAGAATCGCGAAGCTACGGCGGGCAAGGCAGAACTAGAAGACGTCGTTATTGCACCTCCAACAAATGAAGTTATTACAGACTTGGCTGGGTTGCTTGGAAAGAAAGAGGTGGAGAAATCTAAACCCTCCCCAACTCTCTTTGATGCAATCTGTTCAAATTGCGGGAAAGAAACGCAAGTTCCGTTCAAGCCAGATCCGGAAAAAGAAGTGTTCTGCAAGGAGTGTTATGAGAAGAGAAAGCTGGAAAAATCTACAATTAAACCAAAAGAAGCTCCAGCAGTAAATAAAACACCCCAAGTTGCTCAAGATGCTCCCGTAATACCAAAACCAAAGCCCGTATTTACTCCACCACGCCCACCGAAATTGTAAAAACGTGCTATAATTACAACATGCGTTACGACAGATCCGAATCAAATAAATTTCCCGTTGATAAACCTTTTGATTTTCACGAGGATGCAAATTGGAGAATATTTCGTATCATGTCAGAATTTATTAATGGATTTGAGTTTTTATATCCACTCCGCAAAGAGGTAACTTTTTTTGGTTCTGCCAGATTTCCGGAAGGCCATCAGTGGTATGAAGAATCGCGAAAATTAGGAAGAATGCTTGCAGAGCATCAGTTTACCGTTATTACCGGAGGAGGCCCCGGCATTATGGAGGCTGGAAATAGAGGCGCGTATGAAGGTGGTGGAGAATCTATCGGGCTCGACATTGAACTGCCAAGCGAACAAAGAAGAAATGCATACGTGAAAAAAGGAATTGGTTTTCATTACTTTTTCACTCGTAAAGTCATGCTTACCGCATCTGCGCAGGTATACATTTATTTTCCGGGAGGTCTCGGCACGCTCAATGAATTTTTTGAAATTCTTACACTCATTCAAACAGGAAAAATGAGCCCAGTACCCATGGTTTGTATCGGCAAAGATTTTTGGGAACCGCTAGATGCATGGATTAAATCTTCGTTAACGCATGAATACAAAACTGTTTCTCCGGAAGATACAGACCTGTATACTATCGTAAATACTGCAGAAGAGGCATTTGCTATTATCAAAGAATCAAAAGAGAGAAAGTATTTCTAGAAGTGCCAGGTATTTTTGACTAAATGAAAGCAATATTTCATTGACTGCTGCCGTGCGCGGAGGGAAAATGGAAGTATGAATGTGAGCCAGAAAGTCACACTTCGATATAATCATGCCGCGAGTGTTGCGGTACGCAGAGTTCTCGATGATTGGCCCGCGAAATCTCGAAGAATTGCGAAGTCTTTGATAGAAAAATATGGCACACCTCACGAAGCAACTCCAAGCATGTTGCTTTGGAACTATAACGGCTACTGGAAGCGAACCGTTATCCATCGAGAAGGGGTTCGGCACAACGTTCCACGTCCGCACTTAGACATTTTAGAACAAACCGTAGATGCAAAAGTACGGCCAAACACATTTGCGGAAATTATGAAATTCGACGGCAGTATTAGCATCAACAGAACTAGGGGAGAAATGACTGCATATTGTGAAAGCGAGCATGCAAATATATTTCTTTTAAATTTGGCGCACGATATAGCAATCGGAAGACAAACGGCGCTCCAGGCACAAAAAGTTCTGTACGATGCCTCAGACTTTTTCCACGCACACCTTCCAAACAATTATCGTGACTCACTCCTGTTTACCGCAACCATACAAACAAACGACCAAGATATGGTGACGGCGCAGCCGAATTGAAAAAAACAGGAGAGAAAGGTACGCTACAGTGCATGCAAAGCACAACAAGCCTTTCTTCTATTCGAGAAAAATACTTGGCTTTTTTTGCGTCAAAAGAGCACGTTATCATTCCTTCTGCGAGCTTAGTTCCAGAAAATGACCCCACAACGCTCTTTACCGGTTCCGGCATGCAACCCATGCTTCCATATTTGCTTGGGCAAAAACATCCTGCTGGATATAAAATAACAGATTCTCAAAAATGTCTGCGTGTACAAGATATTGATGACATTGGAGATAATAGACACACTACATTTTTTGAGATGCTAGGAAACTGGTCACTCGGTGACTATTTCAAAGAGCAACAAATCCCATGGATGTTTGAATTCTTAACAAGTAAAGAGGAAGGCCTCGGGCTCGACCCAAATAGAATCTACGTCACTATTTTTGCGGGTAATGATTCTATTGGAATTCCAAAAGATACAGAAAGTGCAATGCTGTGGCAAACGGCATTTGCAACAAAAAATATACAAGCTGAGATTGTAGACAATAGCGAAGAAAACGGCATGCAAGGTGGTCGAATTTTTTCATACAACGAAAAGAAAAACTGGTGGTCTCGTGCTGGCGTACCAAGCAATATGCCGGTAGGAGAACCTGGTGGGCCAGATACGGAAATGTTTTGGGACTTTTCTCCTGCAGGAGAACCCGCCGACGCTGGCGGGCTCCCGATAGTAAACGTGCCCGAACCAATACACGCAAATTCTCCATATAAAGATCAGCCCTGCCACGTAAATTGTGACTGTGGCCGGTTTATGGAAATTGGAAACAACGTGTTTATGCAATACATAAAAACGGAAACAGGGTTTGCAGAACTACCACAAAGAAATGTTGATTTTGGTGGGGGACTGGAACGGCTCACTGCAGCAGTGAATAATAATCCCGACGTATTTCAAATTGATGTATTTCAGCCAATGATTGAAAAACTGCAAGAACTTTCAAATACCATATACAACTCAACGCCAGAAACCACCCAAGCATACCGCGTTATTCTCGATCATATTCGTTCTGCTACGTTTTTAATCGGCGATGGCGTTGTGCCCGACAAAAAAGATCAAGGTTATTTTACAAGACGGCTTATTCGCCGTGCTGTTAGATATGCAGATAAACTAGGAATAAAAAAATCATTCACATCGGACTTAGCTGGTCTTGTAGTTTTAGCATACGAAAAAGCATACCCCGAGCTGTCTAAGCAAGCAGTAACAATTTATTCGGAACTAAGAAACGAAGAAGAAAAATTCTTGCAAACATTGGAGAGGGGTACCAAACAATATAGCAATCTTTTATTAAAGATTGAGTCTGGTGGGATAGTTAGTGGTGCAAACGCATCTCTTATGTATAGATCATTTGGTTTCCCGATCGAAATAATCAAAGACATGGCTAAGGAACAAGGAAAGGAAGTAGATATTGAAGGTTTTGAAAAAGATGGGCAGATTCATCAGGAACTTTCTCGCACTGCATCCGCAGGAAAATTCAAAGGCGGGCTGGCAGACCATTCCGATATGTCCGTGAAATATCATACGGCAACTCACTTGCTGCACAAAGCACTCAAAATGGTATTAGGAGAACATGTCGAACAAAAAGGAAGCAATATAACTCCTTAACGATT
>CAYIHP010000021.1:0-9973 GCA_964363175.1 uncultured Candidatus Saccharibacteria bacterium | reverse complement strand
AAAGAAAGACAATAGATGCATCTTGTACTGTTTCTTTGAGCGTTACTTGGCCGGTAACTTTAGTAGGGTCGCTATCCCATAAAGCTACGGCGCAGCCAGAATGAGCAAGCAAGTGCCCTACCGCAGCCCCAAAGTTTCCTACCCCTACAATAGCAATCTTTTCCATACGTATATCGTACTATATACTGGTAGAATGCATAAAGGGCTTATTGGAACGGCATTTTTAGGACTTTTACTATCAGGTTATTTGCTGATTGCCTACGTATCACCTGAACCCGTTCCCTGCTTGAGCGGAGGAGGCTGCCAAGCAGCACAACTCAGTAAGTATTCTGCTTTTCTTAGTATCCCAACCCCTGCATACGGAATGATATTTTATTTCGGACTGGGTATATTAGGCGCTCTGTGGTCCGAAACTACGAAGAAAAGAATACTCCCGTTGCTCATAGTGTTAGTTGGAAGTGGACTGGCCGTATCAGCATTCTTAACTTCTATCGAAGCATTTGTTTTGCGTGCCTGGTGCTCATGGTGTGTAGCAAGCGCAATTCTTGTTGTTATTGCATCATACATGACTCTCAAGCTAGTATTAAAAAATAAAAAAGAACCCTATGGAACTCACATCTGACACAAAATTCGTTATAAGCATTCTCCTTGCAACTGTTCTTGTTATTGGGGGTGGAGCATACTTCACCAGCAAAAAATCAACATCTACCGGAGGCAGAATTATTCCCGATACGCTCATCAGCCGACTTGCACCCGAAGACTCGGCTGCAAATGGCCCAAAGGATGCAAAAGTAACGTTTGTAGAGTTTGGAGACTTTCAGTGCCCGTCATGCGCATCTCTTCATCCGACACTGAAAGAAATTAAGGAAAAGTACAAGGATGCTTCTGTTCGTTTTGTATTTCGAAATTACCCGCTCCCCCAACACGAGAACGCATTTTTAGCAGCTGAGGCAGCAGTTGAAGCAGGAAAACAACATAAGTTCTGGGAACTCCACGATATGCTATTTGAAAACCAAGCAAATATCAAAAAAGAAAATCTGCAAGCGTACGCAGAAAAATTAGGGCTTGATATGACAGGATTTAACGAAGCACTCGAAAACCACGCAAACAAAAGTGCCGTAGAAAGAGATATGGCAGACGGTGTGGCACTGGGGGTGCGCGGAACGCCGACGCTGTTTATAAACAATTTGGAATACAAAGGAAAATACACCCTTGACGGCCTATCTGCCGCTATCGATTCTGCGCTTGCTGCAGTACAATAAACGTACGCTTACTTTGTAACATCATTCATATGGAACTTTCATCATATAGCGACCTTGGCCTCTTAATTCTGCGAGTTGCGGTAGGAGCAGTGTTTTTGGCTCACGGTCCAATAAAAATTACAAAAGCAAACACTATGTCGCAGGGCATGGGAGTACATGCGAACATGGTTATGCTCTTAGGAGTTGCAGAAACATTCGCAGCTGTAGCAATGATTCTTGGCAGATTCACTACTCTCGCCGCACTCATCATTATGGTGGTAATGGCGGGCGCAACGTATTTCAAAACTCAAAAGTGGGGCAAGAAATTTACGGGAGAAAATGGATGGGAACTTGATTTTACCCTATTCGCAGCAGCCCTCTCACTCCTTTGCCTAGGCGCAGGCGCATACGTCCTGTAAAGCTCCAGTTTAATCTAAAGACCCAAAGTATTCGTCAGCAGCTTTAGTTTCAGGGCTAACCATATTGTTTAGTATACACGATAGAGCGTCGCAGAAACATCTGCCCATCTTGTTTGAAACGTTGCAACTTCTTGAAATTTCTCTGGATATTTTTCGATAAGTACATAAAAATATGGGTGTTCGCTTGATTCTAAAATGTACTGAACTTTTAATTGTTGTACTTTTTCATATTGCTCATCAAGGTCTTGCAAACTATCCAAAAAAGGAACCATCCTGTTTTGCACTACATATACCCGCAACGCTAAATCACTCTCGTTGTACAGTGCAACATTACCCGAAACATTTTTCAAATATCTGCCAGCTTGCACCATCACCGTTTGCCCTGCTGATTTTTCGTTATAATCGCTAATTTGCCCAGAAAGGGGCACCTCTGCCCCACGAAACACCAGCGAAATCATCATGCACAACACAAATACTAGGCATATATATGTAATCTTAAGTGCTTTTTTTCCTCCACTTGCTACGTACAATCCTCCGGCAATTCCCATGGCAATAAACGGGATAATTTGTAAGTAATACCTATTCTTTGGCAAAATTGCGGTAATAACTGCAGTTTGCACAAGAACCATAAAGACAATAGGAATACATACTTTTGGACGCAATATACAAGCGGCCGATACACCAAATCCTGTAAGCGCAGTAAAAAGCGCAATAAATACCTTCGCTTCTTCACCAAAAAGTGTTTTGTAAAAAAGAATATAACAAATAATAAGTGGCACAAGTAGTCCGACATAACGTAGTTTCGGAAACTTCTTATATAGAAAAACTGCGAAAAAACCCGCAAGTGCGCCGTATCCAAAGGCCGCAAACACACTTCCGACGCTCGGAGATAATATCCACAACCTTCCAAAAAATATCTTGAATGCCTTTAGGCTCGGCAAAAAATAATCCCATGTATGAGCTACGTACAATCCTTCATCGCTTGCTATATCTGAAAATGTTCTCACACCGATATTGCCCGTAAGTGGTGTGAGTACAAGCGGGATGCTGACAAGAATTAAAAATGGAATCGCTTCTCGAACAAATGTAAATAACTTACTTCGGTGAGTAAACCACAAAGACGGGATAAGTATGCCAGCCACAGCAGCACCCTCATACCTTGTGAGCGTTGCAAGTGCAGCATATACGCTCACAAGGTATCTTTTATTACATACAAACACATATGCAGCTGCCATAATAAGTGCTGCGTACAATGGATTAGAAAGCCCTTGGACGGTTTCAAATTGAAAGTCCCGATTTGCAGCAAGGAGCAACCCAGCGCCGAGAGAGATTGCGAGTGGCACACCTAGCCGAACAAGAAACAGCACAACAAGCACAACTGCAGCTAAAGAAGCAGCAATACTAATACCGCGTGCCCATAAAAGCGGGTCTATACCGGGGAGTAGTCCAGGTGCTGTTAAAAAGGAAAAAAGCGGTGCCTTGCGCGGATCTGCCGCAAACGGATCCTCTCCGGCAGTCCAAGCATTTCCCTTTAAAATATAATTAAACGCATCGCCTCCGTATGCGCTATCAACTGCGCTTGAAACTGGCAATTTAAAATACAAGACCACGCTCACTAGCAACAAAAGTGCGAGAATAAGTCCTCCTGTTTTATATTTCTTCATGCCCCATTCAAGCAAAAGGACTATAGTTACGAGAATAATTCCATCTATTGCCATTCGAGATGCCGCAGTAAATCTTTCTTCATGTTCCTGTATCCATCGCACAACGTATTTCCACAGCGGAATACGTTCACGAACAGAGAGTGCCAGCTGCTTATCTTCTGCCTGAAATCGCACACCAACAGGAGACTGTTGCTGCGCATATGGAGCTGAAACAGAAACACTGTACTGCTCGCCTGCTTTAATGCGAGCTCCATCTAACGACACCCAGGTAAATTCATCATCAACCGTTGCGGGAAGAGGCACTTCTTTCTGTAGAATAATTTCACTATGTTGAGTACTTACAATAACCAGAACAGGAGAAAGTGCAGGTGCGCGACGAATATTTACAAAAATAAGAGCAATAGAGTGTATAGGAGATACTGCCGTTTCTGTAACGGTTTTTGTACGCTCGCCCCATAACAAATAGTGAGCGTTGTATCGGTCTGTTCCGTCACGAACCGTTCGCTCGTATGTCTTAGGCACAAATAAAACACCACAAAGCGCTATCGCAATAGCCGCTGACAACAACACTATTTGCTTAAAAGCCATATTTTTACTTTTTCATACATCAACCCCACGGTCAAACAAAACAAAATAGTAAGAAGTGTTGCTTGCTGTGCGCGCTTCGTTGGGGAAATTTGCTCCAACGTTATACTTCCAGGATTTCTTCCATGAGGAATAACATGCAAAGATCCGTCACTGTTTTCTAAAATATACGCGTTATTTGATGCCCACATATTATCAAACCGAGTATGTACAAAAATATCGCTTGTATCAGAAAATGCAGAAAGTATAATTTTATTCGGAGCAATACTAAATGGCACGCTTGCAAACGGAGTATCTGGCGTTACGTCTTTAATAAACGTAACCGTACGATTTTGATCTGCGCACACCCCCGGCAAAAGAAAACCACGTGCTAACAAGATATTAGCATTTTTTTGAGGATCATTGCGCACTTCATACTGTGCAAATATTGGCGCTTCTGCTAAAGAAGAAGTCAGCTGTTCCCGCTGGCTCATACTTTGCTTTACTACACTACTTGTCGCACGCCCCAAATCAACGGCTATAAATATAATTACGCAAACATACAAAATATATTTTATTTGATGTATTTTTACATAATTTAAAAGCTGATCCGTCCCACGAGCAGCAAGTACAGCAATACAAAGCACAACAAGCAACATATTGCGAACCGGCATACGAAGCAGTGCGTCAAATGGCGGAATAAACCTGAGTGCATATTCGTACAAAGTCCCCTCAGCAAGCAGCAAAGAAACAACAAGCAATACCCCCAGCCCAAAACGATATCGCTTGGCTGCGAACAAGCCAATACACGCAAGGATTATTGGTACATACCCCACGTACGACCCAAACACTCCCCATTCTTCGCCAAATTTGCCGTGCAAAACGGGGACCGTATCATGGTCAGCATTTATCTGAAACAATGTTTCAAATAACAAATTCTTTTGATTGAGTAGCGCAACATACGGACGTAGTTTTACTGGCTCACTGCCAAGATGTTCAACATAGGGAAGAATTTTAATGCTCGATACAAAAAATGCCATCGCAAAACATATAATTGATAATACAAGCGCACGTATGCGTTTGTTGGCAACCATGTCGTAGATAGCCCAAAAAATCAACAATGCCCCGAGCGCAACAATCACATGTGCTTCCCCGCGAAGAACAATCAACCCAAGTAATAGCCCCGATACTGCAGCGTAGAAAGCACGAGCCTGCATCAAGCCAGCTATAAAGAACAGTAAAACCCACGGCGCATATACAAACACTCCGCCAATCATCGAATATCCAATAGAAAGCTTAAAGATATATACCGGAGAAAGGCTATATACAGCAGCGGCGGCAACAGATCCAAGCCGCGTTGCAGAACATAATCTGGCAAGAGCGTACGCACCTGCTGCAGCAATGCAGGCTTCAATAATGTTCATGAGCATAAGCGCATGCTGCGGATCCATTACAAGCGCAAACACTGCTCCAATACTTATACTATTCCCTTCGATTCCGCCCAGAAGCGGTAACCCTCCGCAAATAGTATGTACCCAATTTGGCCATGCAAGTGCTGAAAGGGCGGCTGCGGAAGCTCCAAGATACGCCGCATCTTTTGTAAAATCAGTCGGCCCAATCCAATATCCAGAGCGAACTAAAAAAGTCCCATAAAAAAGCATCACAGATATTCCAACGCTAAGCGTTACCCAAATATCTTTTTTTTGAATTACTATTTTTTCTCCAGAATATTTCCGTAACCCCTGCCATACTATCAAGCCGCATATAAACAGCAACACTCCATATCCAACGTGCAACATGCGCGAGCCTAGTGCAGGGCGCTTGTATAATAGTTGAAATGCAAGATCACCCTGCTTTACATTGTTCGGATGAATCACGTTTCCCTCTGGATATATTGCTGCATCAATTTGAAATAACAGCGTTATTTTTTGATTATGTTCCGACAAACCAAGTAGATACTTCCCTGTATCACCCTTATGTGTAACAAGCGGCTTTTGAAATTGAAAAATCACAATTCCGCTTTCCGGAATATCGTGAACATCATACACAGCACCAATCTTCTCTCCCGCAACTTCCACCTCAAGTTGAATATCTCCTTTTGTCGGCAATGCTTGTTTTGTGTCCACCCACACCGCAACCCCCGAAAGCGCATTTTCTTCCATACGAAATGTTTGCCCTATGTGTTCACCAGATTTTAGAACAAACCGTTGGGTTTTTTCATGAGCCTCATGACGCGCTCCCCAATAATGAATAGATGACGCAAACGCAACAAAAAAAGCTGCCAAAATACTCCCAACAAGCAAGATATTTCCAAAGCCCTTCATTCGGGCAGTATATCACTTTTTTACGCTAGCTTTTCTTGTTTCCTCGTTTTCTATCGTGCTTTTTCAGATGCATTTTGCGAAGGCGCAAGCTCTTTGGAGTTACTTCCAAGAGGTCATCGTCACCCAAATATTCAATGCTTTCTTCCAGGCTCATTTGTACGGGTGCATGGTACGCATCGGCCACGCCTTCTCCGGCAGAACGAATGTTGGTTAGATGTTTTTCTTTACATATATTTACATCTAAATCTTCTGCTCTGGAATGTTGCCCTACAATCATACCTTCGTACACCTTCACCTGAGGACCAATAAAGAGTTTTCCTCGGTCTTGTGCTCCCATAAGTCCGTACGTAGTACTTACTCCAGATTCATGTGCAATCAGAGAACCATGATGTTCCGTAATAATTTCTCCCAAGTGTGGCAAATATCCGTGGAAAATAGTGTTAATAATTCCCTCGCCCTTCGTATCCGTTAAATATGCGTTTCGGTATCCGATAAGTCCGCGAGTTGAAACCAAGAAGTGCATATGTGCAGTGCCATTTTCAACACGCATGTCCTTCATTTCCCCTTTGCGTTTGCTCAATTTTTCAATAACCGTACCAGTTGCAACTTCCGGACATTCAATAAACACATCTTCAAACGGTTCTGTTTTCTTTCCATCTTTTTCACCAAAAATAACTTGTGGCTTGCCTACTTGAAATTCATACCCTTCTCGGAGCATTTTTTCAATCAATATAGACAGATGCAATTCTCCTCGGCCAAATACGGTAAACATAGAATCAGTTCCTTCTGCTGCTTTTACTTGCAACGCTACGTCACTGAGGATTTCTCTCTCAAGGCGCGCTTTAATATGCCTTGCTGTAGAAAATTCCCCTTCCGTACCTGCGAATGGAGAAGTGTTTACTGAGAAGCTCATTTTAACTGTTGGCTCGTCGATATGAATAGTAGGAAGGGCTACAGGATTTGCAAAATCAGCAATTGTTTCTCCAATTTTAATTGGTTCAATTCCGGAAATTGCTACGATGTCTCCGGCCGTACTCTCCGGCACTTCAATACGAGCAAGACCGTCAAATGACATAATAAACGCAATCTGAGAAGGAATTTTCTCTCCGTCAGTTGTAATGCGCATTACTTTTTGCAACTTTTTTATGGAACCACTTTTGAGCGGACCAAGCGCAATCTGCCCTTTGTATGGGTCATAAATAACATTCACCACATGCATTTGCATAGGGGCGTCAGAAACAGTCGGAGCTGGTACGTGTTCTATAATCGCATCGAATATCGGAGTAATATCTTTCATTGCAGAAAGGTCCGCTTCTTTGCCCGCGTTTCCATTGATAGCAGACGCGTACAACACAGGGAATTCTACCTGTTCGTCCGTAGCACCCAAGTCCACAAATAGCCCAAATGTTTGGTCGAGCACCCATTCCACTCTTGCTTCCGGCACGTCAATTTTATTAATAATAACAATAACCTTGTGCCCCGCTTCTAGCGCTTTCTTCAACACGAATTTTGTCTGGGGCATGGGGCCGTCTTTTGCATCAACTAAAAGAAGCACACCATTTGCCATGCTCATAATACGTTCTACCTCACCACCGAAATCTGCATGCCCGGGGGTATCTATGATATTAATTTTGTACCCCTTATATTTTACTGATGCATTTTTAGAAAAAATAGTTATTCCACGTTCTCTCTCCAACTCATTACTATCCATAATGAGATTTTTCCCATCTTCCTTAGTTGCAAACGCTTCCGATTGACGAAGCAATGCATCCACCAGGGTTGTTTTCCCGTGATCTACGTGCGCAATAATAGCTACATTTCGTATTTGAGCAGACATAAAAATGAATTATAGATGAACTCTTGGTCCTTTGCGAGCACCGAGCGAAGGCGAGGTGCGATGCCCTGAGCCTGTCGAAGGGCGATTTCGACCACGACTGCCATGTCCACCTGCAGATGGCCCGCTTCCAAATGACCGTTTCGCTGGTCTGTTGTACTGGAACGTCGTTCGGCGATGCGTAGGTGACATACGCTTATCTTCTGCAATATATGCACTATGGGCAGCATATGCACGCTCTGGTGGAAGTACTGGGAGTTTTGAAACAGGAATTTGCATTTGTACGAGGCGTTCAATAAGGCGCACTTTGTGTTTTTGGTCTGGAGTAATAAACGAAATGGCTTTGCCTGCTTTTCCTGCACGCCCTGTTCGTCCTACACGATGCACATAATCTTCCGCGTTTTCCGGAAGGTCGTAATTTATAACAAGCTCAATATTTGTAACGTCAATTCCACGGGCAGCAATATCTGTTGCAACTAACATTCTAAAGTCGCCAGATTTAAATCCAGCCAAGCTTCTGCGTCGTTGAGAAAGCGACAAATTTGAATGAATTTCTGCAGCAGTATGACCCATATGGCGAATAGCTTTGCAGATTTTCTTTGCTCCGTATTTTGTACGAGAGAAAATAAGGACCGTTCCTTTATACTCATCAAGCAATTTATCCAGTAATCGGTCTTTTTCTTGGCGATTTACGATAAACATTTCTTGTTCTACTTGCGTAGCAACACTTCCCTGGCGTGCAACTTCAATGCGAACAGGCGTTTTCATATACTTTGTTGCAATTTGCATAATTTCTGGAGGCATCGTTGCAGAAAAAAGCATGGTCTGCCTTTCTTTTGGCACATGCTGCAAGACTTCCTTAATTTGCGGAGCAAATCCCATGTCTAACATTCTGTCTGCTTCATCAAGCACAAGAACACCAATTGCTTTTAGGTCTAAGCTCTTTTGTTTTAAATGGTCGATAATTCGGCCTGGTGTTCCTACAATGACGTGGGGGTTACGCTTGAGCGCCATTTGTTGGTGATACATGGAAGATCCACCAATAACAACGGCTGTTCTAATTCCGAACGATTTTCCAATTTGTAAAATTGCTTCTTCTACTTGAATCGCAAGTTCTCTTGTGGGCAATATTACAAGTCCTGTCTTTTTCGTTTTTGCAATTTGCTGAATCATTGGTAATGCAAACGCTAGCGTTTTCCCCGTTCCTGTTTGTGCAATTCCCACTACGTCGTTGCCTTGAACGGCAACCGGAATAGCCTGCTCCTGAATAGGAGTAGGCGTAGTAAATTTCAACCGTTCTAAAACGGTAAGCATTGATGGCGCAAGGCCAAGTGTTGTAAATCCTGACATATAATTATTTGACCTGAGTTCCTAGAGGGTCAAATAAAATATGCCATCCGGTCCAAGTCTGATTAGTGATTAATATAGCTATGATATATCGAACCGGATTTCTTGTCAACTTTACGCTACCGCCACTGTTCCAATGATGAAGTTAACCAGTGCTGCAGAGAGACCGATGACGATAAGTCCAATGAGAGCGTATAAAATAGTGCTCTTGGCTTGTTCTGTTTGGTCTTCTTCTCCTTGAGAAGTGATATATCTAATACCACCTATTACGAGGTATATAGATGCTGCGATACCGGCTACTACGAGGAGGCCGTTTACGATATTGAGCACGGAAGGGATTAAGCCTCCTCGAGCCGTATTCGAGAATGGGATAGCTGGCTGTAAGCCTTGGGCTACTGCTTCTTGTATAAGTTTGAAGTTCATATACGACTCACCTCCTTTATATTAATGATATATATTCTAAAGAAATTATATCACGATTCTTTCAAATCTAAACCCCCAGCATTAATACCGTCCCGCTGGCCTCCCGCCTCTTTCGGCCCAGCATCAAACCCAGGCCCCAAATGTGCACCGCAAGTTT
>CAYIHP010000020.1:0-10281 GCA_964363175.1 uncultured Candidatus Saccharibacteria bacterium | reverse complement strand
AGACATCGAATCTATGCAGACCGCATTAACGGTTGCAGAAACGGGGCATTTGGTGCTTTCCACATTGCATACGAACGATGCAGGTCAAACAGTAGAACGTATCATCGATTCATTTCCATCAGAGCAGCAACAACAAGTGAGAAGCCAATTAGCAAATGCGCTTTCTGGCGTTGTGTCGCAACGCTTGCTACCCTGGACAAATGGGGGACGAATTGCAGCTGTTGAAATTATGATAGCCACTACTGCAATTCGGAATGTTATTCGTGAAGGCAGTATTCATCAAATTCCCGGTATTATTCAAACCAGTTCCGACGTGGGTATGCAAACCCTAGATGCCAGCTTGCAGGCACTGGTAGATTCCGGCGCAGTGACTGCCGAAGACGCACGAGGCTATTTTACAGCCACAAAGCGAGCGTTTCGCTAACGTGATATACTAATTTTGTATGCCAACTTTTACGTATCGGGCTAGGCAAGAGAACGGAACTTTAACGCGCGGCACGCTGCGTGCTGCGGACGAAGATAGAGCCACAAGCTTGCTACGCGCAAACAATCTCATCCCTATTTCCGTAGAGGCTCTCGAAAATATTTCTTGGCTGTATAAAAATGTTGGAGTAGGTGGTGTAGGCAAAAAAGAACTTATTATGTTTTTCCGTGAGGCATCGTCTATGATCCAAGCGGGCGTGCCTATTATTGAAACGCTCAAGGCGCTCCAAAAACAATCTAGAAAAGAGAAGCTCACAAAAATTATTGGTGAACTGGTATACGACATAGAAGCAGGAGAATCGTTTTCGCTTGCGCTCAGTAAACATTCCACCACCTTTACCCCATTTATTCTTGGTATTGTGCGCATTGGGGAAGCAAGTGGAAAACTCGGGAGCTCGCTGGATGCCATTGCTAATCAAATGGAAGAAGAATATACGTTTCAACGCAAAGTGCGCGCCGCACTTATTTACCCAATATTCGTTCTTATTTTGGTTATAGTGCTTGTCCTTATTATGTTTACGTACGTATTGCCGCAGCTGGTGGCACTATTTGCAGACGCAAAAGTGCAGCTTCCTCTTACTACCCGCATACTTATTGGAATTACAAATTTCTTGATTACATATTACGGAATTCTTATCAGCGTAGCAGTTTCACTGGGGCTCCTCTTTCGTTCATGGATCCGCACTGCAGAAGGCAGATATACGTTTAGCACGATGATGCTCTCTATCCCACTTTTTAAAGAAATTATCCAAAAAGTGTATCTTGCTCGTATGACAAGTGTGCTTGCAACACTGTTTGCGAGTGATGTTCCAATCATTGAGGCTTTAACGCTTACAAAAGATTCCGTTGGCAATCGCGTATACCAACGTATTTTGGACGATACTATCCAGTCTGTAAAAGATGGCGCATCTATTTCATACGTATGGGGAAATGAACCGTACATTCCTGCCATGTTAACCACGATGGTAAGTGTTGGTGAGCGCAGTGGAGAAATATCAAAATCATTTACGCTTGCAAATAAGTTTTTTGCTCGAGATGTAAAAGATATTTTAGAAACTATCACGATATTATTGGAACCATTGCTTATTATTATTCTCGGAATAGGTGTTGGGATTATTGTTGGTTCTGTACTACTGCCGATATACGATTTAGTACTTGTTATTGCATAATGTATGATATTATATATGCATATGAACTATATGAAGGGAGGTGAGTGTATATGAAAAAAAATCAAAAAGGGTTTACACTCATCGAATTGCTCGTCGTAATTGCAATTATTGGTATCTTGGCTTCCTTGGTACTCGTTGCATTAGGAAATGCGAGAGCTAAAGCGAACGACGCTCGTGTGAAATCTAACATTTCACAGCTGAGAACAATTGCTGAAGTTATTTATGACAGTAAAGGTTCGTCATACTTAACAGTAGATAATTGCTTTACCACGCCAACTGATACTGATTGCGGAAATGCGACTGTGAACGCAAACGTAACTACTATAATCGCAGATATGACCAATTTAGGTTCAGCGCTTACATCTGCCGGTGCAACTGGTAGTACGTATTGTGTGTCTGCTCCTCTTATCAGCGATACCGCTACAAGATTCTGTGTAGATAGCACAGGGGCAACAAAATCTAGTACAACGGCAATTTGTGCTGGAGGCGTATGTCCGTAGTAATAATTAGTTAATTATTACTGTACAGATAATTAACCTCGCAGACGTGCGAGGTTAATTATTTTTTGGATAGTGTATAGTTTATGATATAATCTATACATGAATACTCGAAAAGGCTTTACGGTAATAGAGCTACTTGTAGTAATTGCAATTATTGGCATATTGGCGTCTTTAGTATTAATTGCCTTAAATAATACTCGAGATAAAGCGCACGATGCTCGTATCAAATCTAATATCGCTCAGCTTCGGACTATGGCGCATATAATTTATACAAGCGATAATTTTAATTTTACGGATGTACAAGAGTGTTTTAGTTTACCAAATCCAGATATTTTAACAGCTGCATGCTGGAATCTTCACGAAGGTGTAAATTTGTTGCAGGACGATACTGAGATAGCGGGCGGGTTTGTACGGTCAACCTCTACGGAAACTACGTTTTGTGTGGAATCGGATTTAAAAACAAACGATGCAGTGCATTTTTGCGCAGATAGTACGGGTATCGCCGGGCTTACAGAGGATGTATGTACATTAGGAGGCTTATGCGCTCCGTTCATTGCTGGCTCAACAACAACTACCGGCCGGCGGGGGTTCTTCAGGTGATGGTTTGCCAACGCAAGAGGGCGATGGCGGAGAAGCAGCACCTTGATATCACTGTATGGTTGAAACGGGATTAGTTGTATTTTTTTTATTTTGTTTTGGAGCTGCCATCGGCAGTTTTTTACATGTGGTAGGAGAACGTTATGGCACCAGGCTCAGTTTTAGCAAAGGGAACAGCTTCTGCCCGCACTGTAAAAAGTCATTATCTGCCAGAGAATTAATCCCCATTTTTTCGTATATATTTAGCGCTGCGAAATGCCGTGGGTGCAAAACAGAAATACCCGTAAGTTACCCAATTACAGAACTGCTTACCGGGTTGCTTGCAGTCGCGCTGTTATATAACGGCAATATTCTTTTATTTCTAGCCGCATGCCTTCTTATTATTTTAATTCGCATTGATAGTAATCTCATGCTGCTGCCAGACAATTATATTTATTTGCTCATAGGAATAAGCATTGCGTATGCACGGTATATAAACGCTGATTTCACGGATATTATTTTTGGAATGCTTGCAGGTGCTGGCAGCTTATATTTATTATGGATAGGAACGTCCGGCAGGGGGTTAGGGTTTGGGGATGTAAAACTTATGATTCCGTTAGGAATTCTCTTTGGTTTTCAAGGCGTTGTTGCTTTGCTCTTTTTGGCATTCTTTGTGGGAGGGTTACTCAGCATATTCCTGTTGGCGTGTGGGAGGGTTGGTCCTAAAACTGCGATTGCATTTGGGCCATTTTTGGCCGGGTCCGCACTGTGTCTGATGGTATTTCCAAAGCTTTCAGATCTCTTTTTTATGTTTTTAGGAGTATACTAAAGGGATGAAATCTGCTGGCTTCTCTCTCATCGAATCGCTCGTGATCGTCTCGATGATCAGTATTCTTTCCGTCATGTCTCTTCGCGCCATACCCGCACTTAGGTCTCACCAAGAGCTTGTAACAGATACAGAAAAAATCCGTGCACTCATCCTTGATGCAAGGCAAAGAACGCTCAACCAAGTTCGGCCGGCTGATTGTTTAAAGGAGTTAGAAAAAGATCATCCGACGCGCGCCACATGTTCAGATGTCGGGGTTGCGTTACAATTTGGCGAGATTATAGAGTTTTCAAATACATATACTGTGGGAAACGGCGCGCTAAAGTATGACTGGGACGGCGGATCGGAGAGTACGACAGTTCGCGACCATGTCATTCAAAGATTAAAACCAGTAACACGTATTAAGTCTGGCAGCCCAACGTCACTCCTATTTATGGGCGTTCCACCCACTATTGAGTTATACAGAGACGGAACAAAAGTGAACCCGGGCGATGAATCCACAAAAATCACTCTTATTGCAAGTAACGGAAGTACCCGTACCATTACGGTGTATTCATCTGGTACTATAGATGTTAAATAATATGAATAATAAAGCTTTTACATTAGTGGAAGTATTAGTTGGATTATTTCTTGCAGTTGTGGCTTCCGTATATGCTGCAAAAACAATTACCGGTACCAATAAGGTAGTAGCTGCAGGGAGAGAAACATTTATTGCGACGAATTTAGCCCATGAAGGCATAGACTTAACTCGCGCAATGCGTGATAACACGTGGTTTATAGGGAAAAAATCAGAAAGTTGGCTTTCAAGCTCAGGAATATGCCCTGATGGTGAAGAAAATAATTCATTCGCAATAGATGCAACCGTTGTGCGAAATTTTATAGATAAGGGCGATAAGGTTTTAGGTCAAGAAAATTCGGCTTTATATATTCAAACCGAGAGTCCTAATCTACACCTATGGACGCATACGGCGCAAAGTGGCAACAAAAGTATTACAACGGCGTACAAGAGAGTAATGGATGCTGAGTGCGGAGAAACGGACGTTGTCACGATAACGTCAACGGTAAGTTGGGCAGGGCAAGGCGGAACTGAAAAGAAAGTATCGATTAAAGAGAAGTTGTATAATTGGTGGCTAGAAAAATAACTATGAAGTATTTTTTTTACAAAGCAAAGCGTAGTAATTTCTCCCCCTCGTATGAGGGGGAGCGAGAGGGGGTAGCGGTGCGTAGCGAAACGACCCCACCTAACCTCCCCTCATATGAGGGGAGGAAATTCGGCGGCTTCACCCTCATCGAGCTTTTAATAGCTATCGCGATATTTTCTGTTGTGCTCATAATTATCACCGGCGTATTTAGCAGGTTTGTTGCAGTGCAGCGTCATAGCATAGAACAGGGAACACTCATCTTAGAGACACAATCTGTTATGGAGACGTTTATCAAAGAAGCGAGAACAGCGTATGGCTCTACGTATAGTTCGAGCAATGCAGGGCGGGAAGTAACATTTAACAACCAGTCGGGGACGTGCGTATCGTATAGAGTAAATGATACTACGGATGTCTTTGAACGTGCAGAAAACCCAGTGAACCCAAAAGCTACCTGTGCCCTGAGTGGCTTTAGCGATGGGCAGTATGCTCCACTTGCAAGCAAGAGTATAACATTTTCCAATGTATTTTTTGATGCGAACCCTAGTATCCCAGTTGGAAGTACGCTTGAACTTCAAAATCAGGGCGTGATAACGTTGGTCCTTACGGCAACATCAGAAAAAAGTAAAACCGATGTACTTCCATTAACACTGCAAAATACCGTAGCATCAAGACAAACACGCGCATATGAAGAATAACTCTATGAAACCAAGTCAAGGTTCCGCCATTGTATACATCGTTCTCTTAGTCTTTCTTATGATGACATCTGCTGCCATTGTGCTTTCTACGATTCTTTCAAAGCACATTCGTGCATCTGAAAATTATGTATCTACAGAACGGTCATTTGCTGCCGCAAATTCCAGTATTGAAGAAATGCTGTATCAAATTTCAAAAGGTGGAGCAACCGAAACTGTCGATAATGCGGGAAACATAGAATACGGCAGTGGTATAAAGGTCGAGTACGAAGGGAAAGGGTGCGTCGAAGACCCTACTGGCAAAAAAATCCCTCACCTTACGGCTTCAGGAATATACAAAGGTACAGTCAGGAGAATTACTATAGGCGGGGGAGGGCAGTGCCCTGAAATATGAAAAAAGAGGAAGCGATTCTTCGAATAGAGGCGCTAAAAAAAGAAATTGAACATCATCGGTATTTGTATCACGTCTTAGATATGCAAGAAATTTCTGACGCGGCACTCGATAGTTTAAAGCATGAATTAGAGACTTTAGAGCGCGAGTTTCCACAATTTGTAACAAAAGATTCGCCGTCGCAGCGTGTTGGCGGACAGGCTCTTCCAGAGTTTTCGCAGATTCGTCATACGCAGCGCATGCTATCGCTCACAGATTGTTTTTCTGTGGAAGAATTATTTGCGTGGGAAAAAAGAAATAAAAAAATAGTCGATAAGACGCAAGAATACTTTGCGCAGCTAAAAGTAGACGGCGTGGCAATTTCTCTTATGTATGAAGATGGCGTCTTGCTCTGCGCTGCAACGCGCGGAGATGGAGAAACAGGGGAAGATGTCACGCAGAATATTAAAACGATAGAATCTATTCCCCTTCGTTTAAAAAAAGATATTTTGGGTAAAAGCGAGATACGCGGGGAAGTATATATATTGAAAAAAGATTTTGAAATGATGAACAAGCAGCGAAAAGCAGAAGGTCTTTCACTCTTCGCTAACCCTAGAAACATTGCGGCTGGGTCTATTCGGCAGCTTGATCCGAGCATTGCCGCATCGCGCAACCTTCGCTTTTTTGCATGGGAAATAACTTCTGGAATAGACGTAAAAACACGGGAAGAAGAGTATAAAATTCTGCAAGACATTGGTTTTGATGTGCCTCCTGGAAGTGTGGTGTGTAAAACATTAGATGATGTTGCCGAAGTTATTGCAAAAGAAGAAAAACGCCGTCTGAAGCAGACGTTTCAGGTTGATGGGTTAGTTGTAAAAATAAATTCCATTGCAGATGCTCGCGAGCTTGGAATTGTGGGGAAAGCTCCGCGCGGCGCTACTGCGTTTAAATTTCCTGCCGAAGAGGCAACAACAATAGTTGAAGATATCGTGGTGCAGGTAGGGAGAACGGGAGCGCTCACGCCTGTGGCCCATTTAGTTCCTGTTTTGGTTGCGGGCACAACAGTTTCGCGCGCAACACTCCATAATGCTGATGAAGTACAACGGAAAGACGTGCGTATTGGAGATACTGTTATTATCCGCAAAGCAGGCGACATTATTCCGGAAGTAGTGAGCGTTGTGACGGGACTTCGCAACGCTACAAGCAAGCCCTTTCTCATGCCAAGCAAATGCCCATCCTGTAATGCCCCAACGCACAAAGATGCCGATGGGGTTGTGGTCAGATGCACAAATACAAGTTGTTTCCCCCAGCAAAGAGAACGCATTTTACATGCAGTAGGGCGTACTGGCTTCGACATTGAAGGATTAGGCGAAAAAATTGTCGAACAGCTTGTACAGGAAGGGTTAATTAAAAATCCAAGTGATTTATGGGAATTAACTGAAGGCGATTTGCTCCCGCTTGCGCGGTTTGCGGAAAAATCTGCTCGAAACATTGTGAGTGAAATTCAATCAAAGAAAGAAGTTTTTCTGTCTCGATTTCTCATTGCACTGGGGATTCCTCATGTGGGTGTAGTTACCGCCCAAGACATTGCGCGGGAGTTTCAGTCTCTGAGTAAAATTCGCAGTGCAACAAAAGAAGACTTTGTGAATATGCAAGGTATTGGTGAAAAAATTGCAGATGCGCTCTTTGATTTTTTTGCACAAAAAGAAACAGCGCGTATCCTTGCAAAATACGAAGAGCTGGGGCTGCGCGTATTAGATGAACGCGCAAGTGGATCGCTTGCGGGCAAAACGTTTGTATTTACTGGCTCCCTCCAAGAAATCAAGCGAGAAGAAGCCAAGCAACAGGTACTTAAGCTTGGCGGAAGGGTAGCGTCTACGGTCGGCGCAGGGGTAGACTACGTGGTAGTTGGCACAGATGCTGGTAGCAAAGAGCAAAAAGCAAAAGCATTAGGACTCCGCATGCTCACAGAAGCGGAATTTGCTTCTCTTCTTGCAGGCAAGCTATAGTACAATCATGATAACTCAAGACGAAGTGAAAAAGATTGCTGACCTTGCCAGGCTTCATCTTTCAGATGCGGAGCTGGGTGAATATTCCGCAAATATTTCAGGAATCTTGGAAAATTTTGAAACAATCCGTACTATAGATACAAAGAATGTTGCTTCTGCAGATGATACATCTGGGCTACAAAACGTTACTCGCGAAGACGTAGCGTATGAAAATATTTTAGGAACTCCAGAGCAATTACTTAAAAATGCAAAAACAAAAAATGGCTACGTAGTAGTGCCCGCAATATTTTCTGATATTGAAGCAGTATGAACACGAATATAAAAACGTGGGAGCCGTATATCCATGCATTTTTAGAAATATTTCCTGATGCAATTGAGGGAAAATTTTCGGTTGCGGTGAAGGCAAATATCGCAACAACTATCGGGCACACGAGTGCAAGTTCAAAAATACTGCAAAATTTTTCATCTCCGTTCAACGCAACTGCCGTACAGAGGTTATTAGACGCAGGTGCTGTAATAGTTGGCAAAACGCAAGAAGATGAATTTGGTATGGGCTCAAGTACTGAAAATAACGGGTTGCCTCCACAAACGAAAAATCCCTGGGACATTTCAAAAGTTGCAGGCGGAAGTAGCGGAGGTTCCGCAGCAGCAGTTGCCAGCGGGGAAGTATTTGCTGCGCTTGGAACAGATACGGGAGGTTCTGTTCGGCAACCCGCTTCTTTTTGCGGAGTGGTTGGGGTGAAGCCGACGTACGGCAGAGTGAGTCGTCATGGGCTTCTTGCGTATGGTAGTAGCTTAGATACAGCGGGGATTTTGACCAGGCACGTTGCAGATGCTGCAAAGATGCTAGAAATAATGGCAGGGCACGACGAGCTTGATGCAACGTCTTCTCGCGAACTAGTGGGGAAGTATGTTGACTCATGTACGAGAGATATAGCTGGTCTTACCATAGGCATGCCGAAAGAATTTTTTGCAGAGGGGATAGACCCGGAAATAAAAAAAATAGTTCAAGAAGCAATCTATTCATTAGAAAAACAAGGAGCAATAGTTCGTGAAATTTCACTTCCCTTAACGCCCGCAGCAATAGCGGTGTATTACCTGATTGCGAAAGCAGAGGCATCTTCTAATTTGGCACGGTTTGACGGATTAAGATATGAAACAGGAGATGTAAATACAACGCTTATAGAATATGTAAAAAATATTCGAGGCTCAGGCTTTGGTGCAGAAGTAAAGCGGTCAATTCTGATGGGGACTTATGCGCTATCATCCGGATACGTAGATGAGTGGTATGGGAAAGCGTCTATCGTTCGCACATTAATTCGAAAAGAATACGAACAAGCGTTTCAAGATGTTGACGTGATCGCGTGCCCCGTATCTCCAGAACCAGCATTTCCATTAGGAAGTAAATCATCAGATCCGCTCGCGATGTATTTGGCAGATGCATACACCGTGCCGATTAGCGTTGCAGGGCTGCCTGCAATGTCTGTGCCGTGCGGTATGACGAAATCTGGCCTGCCTGTAGGCTTGCAAATTATTGCTTCGCATTTCAAAGAAGAAACAATGTTTGCTGTTGCATCTGCATGCGAAAATGCAAACGGTTGGAAAGATATAACTCCAACATTACCGAAGTGACGGTAAGAGAGACACTCCCGTCATCGTGGGCGGTTTTGGAATGTGCAAAATATCTAAAATAGTTGGGGCAATATCCGCAAGTACTCCCACCGGGGCTATGTATATCGAAGCTATTTCATCATTACTTTTTGGCGATACTCGTTGCAATGCGGGGGCAATTAAGTGCAGGGGGACGGGGTTTCTGGAATGGTCTGTTTTGATTCTACCCGTTTCCACTTCAATTTTTTCTTCCGCGTTCCCGTGATCTGCAGTTATAAGCAGCACTCCTCCTGCTGCAAACACCGCATTATGGATGCGGGTGATGCATTCGTCTAAAAAAGAACACGCCGCAACGGTGGCATCAAAATTGCCCGTGTGCCCAAGCATATCCGCGTTTGCGAAATTAATAAAATACACATCATAGCTACCGCGCTCCACTTCTTCTATTACTTTATTCGTAATTGCATCTGCTTGCATGTTTGGTTCATCGGCAAAGCTGTCGACATTCGATGATCTAATTAACAACCGCTCTTCTCCCGGATAGGGAATTTCGTTGCCTACGTTGAGGTAATACGTCACATGTGCGTATTTTTCTGTTTCTGCAATATGAAATTGCGTAAGCCCCGCTTCCGATAACACACGAGCAAGAGGCATTTCTGCAACATCTTCGGTAAATGCAAATGGTACTGTAAGCTCTTTGCTATACTCTGTCATGGTCGCAAAAAATAAGTTTTGTATTTTTTTTGCAGGAAAGCCAACTTTTTCTGGCTGGGTAAACGCCTCAGTAATTTGCCGCGCTCTATCCGGGCGATAGTTAAAAAATATAACAGCGTCATTATCTTTTATTGCGGCTATTTTTTTTCCACCAGAGGTTATTGCAGTTGGGGCTACCCTCTCATCGAA
>CAYIHP010000019.1:0-10558 GCA_964363175.1 uncultured Candidatus Saccharibacteria bacterium | reverse complement strand
CACAAGCGCCCTGATGGCACTGCTATTCGTTTTGATGACAATGCAGCAGTTATTGTTGGAAAAGAATCCAAAGAACCGGTTGGAACGCGCGTGTTTGGCCCAATAGCCCGGGAGCTGCGCACAAAAGGATTTCAAAAAATCGTATCTTTAGCATCTGAAGTTTGGTAACTTTTCTATGGCAACTCTTCTGAAAATTAAGCGTGGCGACAGTGTACAAATTCTTCGCGGCCGTGATGCACAAAAAAAAGGCAAAGTTCTTGCGGTGCTCCCAAAAGCGTACACGGTTGTTGTGGAAGGATTAAATATGGTGAAAAAGCACGTGAAAGCAAAAAGCGGTGGCCAAAAGGGCCAGCGTGTAAGTATTGCGGCGCCTATTCGTATTGCGAATGTGCAACTCATTTGCACTCAGTGCAAAAAAGGAACACGGGTTGGAATTACGCGAGAAAATGGCGTACGAAGCCGAGTATGCAAACAGTGTAAGGCGACTATTGAATAACATTTCCTATGCCTATTATTACTCCTACAACTCAAAAACTTGCGCAATCTCTTGGGATTAAAAATATCCATGCGGTACCTCGCGTTACAAAAGTTATCGTGAATGTTGGTGTTGGTAAAAACAGAGACAACAAAACGTATGTTGAGGCCGTGCAAAAAGATTTGGCTGCAATCACCGGGCAAAAGGCAAGCGAAAAAAGAGCAAAAAAATCTATTGCAGGGTTTAACGTTCGAGAAGGCAATCTTGTCGGATACAGCGTTACGCTTAGAGGCAAGCGCATGGAGCAGTTTTTAGATAGATTTGTAGGCACCGTGCTCCCTCGTATCCGTGACTTTAGGGGACTATCTTTATCTGTATTAGATGGCCAGGGGAACGTCAGCATCGGTCTTGCGGAGCACCTCGCATTTCCTGAAATCCGTGCAGATAAGACGGATATTATCTTTGGCGTGGGTATTACGTTTGTAACCACTGCAACAAATAATGAAACTGCAGAGCAGATGTTTCGGGCACTCGGATTCCCGTTTCGAACGCAGGAGCTTGAAGAAGAATAGATTATAGCGTATCCTCAATTACACTTGTATGGCAAAAACATCACAAATCGCAAAAAGTATGAGAGAGCCCAAGTTCTCAACGAGGGCTCGGTCTCGCTGCAAACTCTGCGGACGGCCTCGTGGCTATATGCGAGCGTTTGGGATGTGTCGTATTTGTTTTAGGGAAAGTGCTGAAAAGGCGCATATTCCGGGTATTAGAAAATCTTCTTGGTAATTCTATGGATACTGTAGGGAATACATTAACTATATTGCTCAACGGCCAACGCGTAGGAAAAAAGCGTGTTGCAGTTCCTTTCTCGCGCTTTACAGAGCGGTTGCTCAACTTTATGAAAGAGCAGAAATTAATCGGCGATATTCGTTTACAAGAAACCCCAAAGGCGAAGCTCATTGTTTCTCTTGCGTATTCGCAGGAGGGCAAAGGGGCAATTTCTGGCTCACAAAGAATTAGCAAGCCAGGCAGACGAGTATATGCTGGGGCTGATTTTTTACCGTATTCTAGACAAGAATCTGGAATGATTATTGTTTCTACGCCAGAAGGCCTTATGAGTGAGAAAAAGGCACGAGGTAAAGGAGTTGGCGGAGAACTTATTTGTGCTATTTGGTAACAACACTATGTCACGTATTGGTAAACAATTTATTGCAATCCCCGCTGGTGTAACGGTCACCGTTGATGGTGAGATGGTGCACGTGAAAGGTCCAAAGGGCACGCTTACCGTTGAGGTCCATCCTGATATCGCAGTACATGTTGCAGACAATGCTGTTACCTGCTCTATTTCGCATAAAACAAAGAAAGCTCCCGCATTGTGGGGCACTATGCGAGCAATTCTTGCGAACGCAGTTGCTGGAGTACACGAAGGGTTTACGAAGAAGCTCGAATTACAAGGGGTTGGATATAGAGCTTCGCTTGTTGGAAAGAATATCCAATTACTTGTTGGATTTTCTCACCCGGTTCTTATCGAAGCTCCAGAGGGAATTACGTTTGCAGTTGAAAAGGAAATTATTACGGTGACTGGGTTTGATGCGTATTTGGTAGGCCAGGTTGCAGCAAATATTCGCAAAGTTCGCCCACCAGAACCATATAAAGGAAAAGGAATTCGATACCTTGGCGAACATGTTCGTCGAAAAGTTGGTAAAGTTGTTGGCTCCGCGTCATAATACTTTTTTCTATGAATCTCATTAACCGCACAAAACGCCACAAGAAAATCCGATCTCGTATGATTGGTACCGCTACTCGTCCACGAGCATGTGTATTTCGCAGCTCTAAAGGAATGGAAGTGCAAATTATCGACGATGCAAAAGGAGTAACTTTAGTATCTTCCCACATGATTGCAAAAGGTTCGCTCAATAAAACGCAACTCGCAACGGATATGGGCACAGCACTTGCAGATGCTGCAAAGAAAAAAGGCATTACAAATATCGTATTTGATCGTGGAGGTTATATGTATCATGGACGAGTGAAAGCGTTGGCAGAAGCCATGCGAGCAGGCGGATTACAGTTTTAATATTTGAATACATTATATGGCTTACGGAACATCCTCAATTGAAGATAACCAATTCGCACACGAAGTGTTGGAGATCTCTCGCGTGGTGCGTGTGGTTAAAGGAGGACGCAGGTTCCGGTTCCGAGCCAGCGTTATTGTAGGAGACAGAGCAGGCAAGCTTGGATTTGGAATCAGTAAAAGTAAAGACGTACAACAAGCCATCCAAAAAGCACAGGCACAGGCTATGAAACGCCTGGTGAGTGTGCAAGTCGTTGATGGAACTATTACTCATGAAGTAACGGCAAAATTTAAAGGTGCAGAAATTTTATTGAAACCAGCTCGCCCAGGTACGGGAGTTATTGCCGGAGGAGTTATCCGCATCATTGCAGATTTAGCAGGAATTAAAGATTTAGTATCTAAAAGATACGGCTCTGTCAGCAGAATTAGTAACGCACGTGCTACACTGAAGGCACTGCAACACGTCGCATAACAACATCCCTATGTCATTATTTCAATTACCAGCAATTACGAAGAAAAAAAATCGTCTCGGTCGCGGTCATGGACGCAACGGAGGAAAGTCTGGTCGTGGGCAAAAAGGACAAAAATCCCGTGCCGGGTATAGTTCTAAGGCAGGGTTTGAAGGAGGACAGACTCCTATATATATGCGATTTCCAAAGAACCGTGGAAGTAAGCAAATAAACAAATCTCAGGTTGTAAAACCAATTGCAATAACGCTTGGAATACTACGAACATTTGAAAAAGGAAGCATCGTAGGCCCAGGGCAACTCAAAAAGCGTGGATATATGGGTAGCAGAATAGATACGCTGAAACTTATTGGAGCGGGTAAATTGGAACATGCGTATACAGTGAGAGTCCACGGAGCAACGAAAGGTGCAATAAGCGCTGTTGAAAAAGCTGGTGGAAAAGTAGAAATCATCCCAATAACAAATGGTTGATTTTAAGAAATTCGCAGCAATTGTAAGAGTTCCGGAACTTCGGAAGAAGTTATTCATGATATTGTGGCTTATTTTAGTATTTCGTATTGCTGCCATAGTCCCTGTTCCTGGAATTCCAAAAGAGAGTTTAGCGCAAATTTTTTCAGGTAATCAGTTATTTGGGCTCCTTGATATTTTTTCCGGTGGAGGATTATCTCGGCTTTCTGTCGTGATGCTCGGGCTTGGTCCATATATTACGGCATCGATTGTTATTCAGCTTTCAACAATGATTTTTCCGCGTCTGGAAGAAATGCAAAAAGAAGAGGGTGAGGCAGGCAGAAGGAAACTTGCTCAGTGGACTCGTCTTCTCGCAATTCCTTTTGCAGCACTGCAAGGATTTGGATTTTTAAATATTTTACAACGTGGGGGCGGTGCAGGTGCGACTACGCTTACGTTTACGCCGTGGGAAATGATTATGACCTTAATCGCCATTGTCGCGGGAACAATATTCCTCATGTGGATTGGCGAACTGATGACGAAGCAAGGGTTTGGAAATGGAATTTCACTCATTATTTTTATTGGAATTATTGGACGACTACCGGAGGCAATTTTTCAAATTTTGGCAACATGGACTCCTGATCAACTGTTTACGTACGCAGCATTTCTTGTTGTATCGGTGATTGTTATCGCTGGTGTTGTGGTAGTAACGGAAGGTCAGCGGGCTATTCCGGTGAGTTACGCCAAACAAGTACGGGGAAATAGGATGCTTGGAGGCACATCAACACATTTGCCTCTTCGGGTAAACCAAGCGGGGGTTATGCCAATTATCTTTGCGCTCTCTGTTATGCTGTTTCCGGGAATTGTTGCAAATTTCTTTATTGCATCAGGTAATAGTGTTGTTGCTTCCGTGTCGCAATTTGTGGTGCAACTGTTTCAAAACCAATTATTTTATGGAGCAATTTACTTTGTGCTTGTGGTGGTGTTTACCTATTTCTATACATCTGTAACATTTGACCCTGGTCAAATTTCTGAGAATGTACAAAAACAAGGCGGCTTTATCCCGGGTATTCGGCCAGGCAGACAAACTATGTTGTATTTGCAATACGTTGTACGACGAATAACTCTAGCTGGCGCTGTTTTCCTTGGAGCAATAGCAGTAATGCCGCTTATTGTGCAAGCCTTTTCTGGGCTTACTACGCTTACCATCGGTGGTACTGCTCTGCTGATTGTGGTGTCTGTGGTGCTAGAAACGTTGAAACAAATTGAATCACAACTTACATTGCGTGAATACGAAGGGTTTCTATGAAGTTGCCAAAAGTTATATATGTTATGGGTATGCCAGGGGCTGGCAAAGGAACTCAAGCTGAAATGTTATCTCACGATATTGGGTATTCGCAATTTAGTACCGGGAGCGCCTTTCGCCAAATAGCACGAGAAGATTCTGATCTTGGAAAAAAAGTAAAACACTATGTAGATAATGGATTTTTAACTCCTCCAGAAATTGCTGCGGAAGTGGTACTTGCTGCCGTGCATGAAATGCTCCAAGAAGGCGAAGGGATTGTGTTTGATGGAACTCCTAGAACAATGGAAGAAGCTGAGGTTGTAAACGCTAGATTACTAGAAGAAGGATACGGAGTTCCACTTGTTATCTATCTGGAAGTAGAAAAAGACACCATGATAGAGCGAAATAGCAAGCGAAGACTTTGTTTGCAAGTGGAAAAAGAATTCCCCGTAACAACGCATAAAGATGAGCTTACATGCGAGAAATTAGGCGGAGTTGTAGGAACAAGGCCAGATGATGAAAAAGAAAAATTTACTACGCGGTATAATCAGTTTATGGAACTAACCTACCCGGTCATTGAAATGCAAAAACAAAAACACCCGGAACTGTTTTATCGAGTGAATGGACTACTAGAGCCTCACCAGGTGCATGCGCTTGTGATGAATATCATTAAGATGTTTGATATATAATTATCGTGTATGGTTGCTGTAAAATCTCCGCAAGAAATTGAACTCCTTGCAGAGGCAGGAGAATTATTGGGATCTATGCTGAGCACGCTTGTAGGGAAAGCCATTGTTGGCGAGACGGGGAAAAACTTAGATACCTTAGCTCAAGATATCATGAAAAAACATGGTGCAATTCCTGTTTTTTTAGGCTATGGGAATCCTCCGTACCCTGCTGCTATTTGTGTATCGGTGAATGATCAGGTGGTGCATGGTATTCCCAATGACACTCCATTTAAAGAGGGGGACGTAGTGAGCATAGACGCAGGATTATCTTTATATGGACTCATTGTTGATAGCGCAAGAACGGTTGGCGTAGGCAGTGTTTCTGCGCAGCATAAAAAACTGATAGCCGTTACAAAACAAGCACTTGAACTAGGTATCGCTCAGGCTGTTGTTGGAAACAGGACGGGCGATATTGGTCATGCGGTACAAGTATACGTAGAAGATAATGGCTTTGAAGTAGTGCGGGCACTCGTGGGGCATGGGGTGGGGTATGAACTGCATGAGGATCCGCAAGTTCCGAATTTTGGAAGCAGGGGCGCCGGCACTGCGTTATTGGAAGGTATGGTAATTGCAATTGAACCGATGGTGACTATAAGTAGTCCTGATGTTGTTACATCAAAAGATAATTGGAGTATTATTGCGACATCTGGAAAAGCAGCAGCACACGAAGAGCATACTATTGCAATAACAAAAGATGGGCCACGCATTCTTACCGCGACCCCACCCCTGCCTGCTGCTCAGGCAGGCGCCTCCCCTCATACGAGGGGAGGAAATGTTGCGCGTAATTTCTCCCCCTTGGATAAGGGGGAGCACCCGCCAACAGGCGGGGTGGGGGTAGCTTTATGAAACCACTCGCACTCGACATCGGAAATCGTTATATTGGGGTTGCTATTACAGACCATGTAGATACTTCGTTAGCCTATCGTTACGGAACAATTGACCGAAAAACCCAAGATGCGCTTGCAACGCTTGCGGATTATGTAACAAAAGAATCTATCGACACACTTATTCTTGGAGTTCCGTATCATATGGAAGATGGGAGTGAAACGCAGCAGACAAAAAAGACAAAAGAATTTACTGCGCAGTTGCAAGAAAAACTTGGGTCAAATATAAACTATATAGAAGTAGATGAGACGCTTACCTCGCGCGCTGCAAAAGAAAATTTACAACATGAAGGGGCAGATGTGAGTGAGGAACATGCAGACGCCGCGCGGATTATGTTGCCGGAATATATAACTGTCATTCCGGGCTTGACCCGGAATCCAGACATGTCGCCGCCAGCTGGCGGGGTGGATGCCGGCTCGGAGGCCGGCATGACAACGCTACTATGACTGATATACAAAAATATTTATCTGATATTCGAACACAAGTTGATCAAGAATTAGATCACTTGCTTCAGAGTGAACGTACACAACCTACAAGATTACATACAGCAATGCGCTACAGCGTATTTGCAGGTGGCAAGCGGTTTCGCCCTGCGCTGTGCATTGCATCGTGCGAGGCACTGGGCGGTAGCATAGAAGATGCACTTTTGCCCGCAACAGCAATAGAAGCATTGCACACGTACACATTAATACATGATGATTTACCTGCAATGGATGATGACGATATGCGTCGCGGAAAACCGTCTTCACATAAAGCCTTTGATGAAGGCACGGCTATTTTAGCGGGCGATGCATTGCTTACTTTTGCATTTGAGCTTTTGGGAAAAACGGGGAATGCGCGCCTGGCACAAGAATTAGCCCATGCAACAGGAAGCTTGGGAACTATCGGAGGTCAACAAGACGACCTAGATGCAAAGGGGACTACTATTTCTCAAGAACACGTGCTATCTATTCATCAAAGAAAAACAGCAGCACTGTTTCGCGTATCCTGTAGAATGGGTGGTATTGTCGCAAAGGCATCTGAGAAAGACATTGATAAACTTGGGCAATTTGGCGAACATCTTGGCGTGGCATTTCAATTGTTAGACGATGTATGCGATGATGACCCGGTTACCATGAACGTATTTACAAAAGAAGAAGTACTAGCGCTCGCAAAAAAATATGAAGAGTTGTCATACGAAGCTCTCGAGCGAATATCCGGAGACACGTCGCAATTGAAAGCACTTGCAGAGTTTACGTATGCTTCTTTTAATCTATGAATAAAGCTATCCCAACACACATTGCAATTATTCCGGATGGTAACAGGAGGTGGGCCGCGGAAAATACTATGTCTCCCCTAGACGGGCACAAACAGGGTGCTGAAGTACTTCGAGTAATTATGCCGCACGCCGCAGATACTGGCGTAAAATATATTTCTATTTGGGGAATGTCTCTTGATAATTTTACGAAACGAAGCATGACAGAAGTTGCCGGGTTGCTTTCGTTATTTCGAAAAGAATTTCTCGATCTTGCGGTGAGTGACGATATTCATACAAGAAAAGTAAGAATTAACGTATTCGGGCGGTGGGAAGAAAAGTTTCCAAAACCGGTGAAAAACGCAATCCAAAAAGCAATTGATGCGACAAAAGACTACTCAGATCACTACATGAACTTTTTTCTTGCATATAACGGGGTAGATGAAATGACCCGCGCTATTCAAAACATAGTTTCAGAAGGCGTGCAAAACGTAACACCGGAGGTTATTAAGCACCATTTATTTACGAAAGATGTACCACCCGTTGATTTAATTATCCGCACAGGCGGTGAGCCGCATTTATCTGCAGGGTTTATGATGTGGGATGTAACCGATTCGCAGTTATGGTTTACCGAAAAACTGTGGCCGGCATTTAGTATTCAAGATTTCGACGAAGCAATAGAAGAATATAGCAATAGGCAGCGTCGAAAAGGCGCTTGATGTATCGCGCTTTTTCTTTGCCAATTATTTTGGTATACTGCTGGTATGGATGAAAAGACTTTTAAAAAGCTACTCGCAGAACAAACGAAGTCTATTGATGCGAAGATGGATCAAAGGTTCATTGAGCAAAATAAGTCTATCGATGCGAAACTAGACCAAAGATTTGCAGAGCAAACAAAAGCTATTGATGCAAAATTTGTAGAACAAAATAACGCTATAGATGACAAGCTCGAGGCTCAAGACGTACGTATGATGCAATATGTCGGCGCTTTGAGTGAACAATACCAAGAAAAACTTCAAGCTGCGCTAGAGATTTTTATCCCTCTTTTACAGTTGCCGCAGCAGGTTAGCGAGTTGGCAGAATCTGTATACGAGATGAGGCAGATAGTAGATCCAACGTTTGAACGGGTTGGTGAGTTAAGTGAAAGCGAAGCTACTACAACAGAAACTCTTGATAATCACGAAAAGCGTATTCGCGTTTTGGAAAAAAGATAGTAATGCCAACTTAACCTTATCGACTCCAATTTGTCTGGATGCCGGATCAAGTCCGGCATGACATTTAATGTGGCAATGATTGTTCTCTGAGGAATGCTGCTGCGTCTTCGGGTGGCATGGTATTTATTTCTATTCCAGTTCCCAATTCAAACCCAGCATAGGTAGAAATGCGTGGCATAATGACAATGTGCCATCTGAAATGCTTAAAGATGCTTGCATCGCATACAAACCCGCTTTCGTCACATGGTGCAGAATGAATGTAGTAGTTATAGGGTGGGTTCCCCAGGCCCGTGTAGAGCCTGCCGAGTACTTGCTGCAATGCCTCTGCGAGAGCACTTCGCTCAGCATGGCCTATATCTTCAAAGAATGGGTTTGACTCTCTTGGGAGAATCCACGTTTCGTACGGTACTTTCGATGCATACGGGCAAAATGCGGTGAAGTATTCATTTTCAAATACAATTCTTTTTTTATATTCCCGCTCATACGCCAAAATAATCGTAAATGCTTTTTCCCCATGTGTTTTTGCATATCGCTCCGTACCGTGCAATGTATCTGCAATATCGCCTGGAAGTACGGGCACGGAAAATATTTGATGGTGCGGGTGTTCCAGCGAAGCACCCGCTTCTTTGCCATGATTTTTTATGATTTGGATATAGTTCACTGCTGGTTCTCCTTTCAATTGGCGATACCTCAGCACTAACGCTTCCATCTCCAGTTCAATTACATGCCTATCTGCCGTGGCGTCTTGTTGGTTATGGTACCGTGTTGCGAGTAGTTCATGGTGGCCTGCAGCCGAGGTCGCAATATAGGGGCCCTCATTCCAAAAATGAAATTCTTTACTTTTATTAAATGCCGGGTATTTATTTTGAAAAATGTGCATTTGCCAGTCTTTATCGTTGTCTGGGAGTCGTAAAAGATCTGGTTCTTGCGGATACTGTGCCAAATTACAAAACGGACAATCTTCTTTATACCGAATAGTATTTACTTCCCCTTTTTGCGCCAAAAGGCCAAGATCAGACGCAGCAAAACGCTTTGCTCGTTCTGTGGCAATAACAACCCATTTTTCCGTTATTGGGTCTTGGCGGAGTTCGCCAGTGGTTGGATTATGCGGTTGCATGCGTATTGTAAATTCCCCGTGCAATATTAATTCTAATTTGTACCACCTCTTTTAACACTTCCAAATAGGCGCTCGCAGCAACCTTACTATTTGGATCATTAATCCATCGCACCGGTTGTTCTGAAATTTTGTATCCTTTCATTCTGGCGACGGCCAGTGCTTCTACGTCAAAACCCCAACGATCTATAGTAAGATGCGGAAATACGTCTTTTGATGCTTGTTTGGTAAATAATTTGAACCCTGTTTGGGTGTCTTTGATCCCAGGTACTGCCCAAAACTGAATCCATATATTTCCCAAGTCCCCGAGGAGTTCTTTCCACTTTGGTTGATGTACAGAAATATCTGCTCCTGCAACATCGCGCGAGCCAATGACTACATCAAATCCTTTTTCAACAAACGGAATGAATTTTTCAATATGGTCGATGCTCGTTGAGTTGTCTGCATCCATAAATACCTGTACTTCGCCACTTGCGTGGTTCATGCCGTAGCGCACTGCATAGCCTTTGCCTTTGTTTTCGCCATAAGAAAGCAATTTTACACGTGAATCTGCAATACTAAAATGTTTCACTGTATCTGCAGTTTTATCGTGAGATCCATCGTTTACAACTAAAATTTCCCATTCGTATGATTGTTTT